>CAZLQB010000017.1:0-6006 GCA_964561585.1 uncultured Pseudomonadota bacterium | reverse complement strand
AAATCTTCAATATAAGCTTTTTCGGCGTCGACAAAATTTGCAAAAATGGTGCTTGTCAAAATGAGTTCAAGTTGGGCGATGTCAGCTTTGAGTTTTTCGGTTTCTATATTTTCAGTAATAAGGTTTTTTATTTCGCCATAAAGGGCTGATAGTGAATTTGTTGTAATAAGGTCAGCCAAAAGCGTTTTTAGATGCATGTTTTCTGCGTATAACGAATTAGTTATTGTCAGGTCGGATAACAGGTGCGCAATATTCGCCGTCTCGGTATTCAGTGTGGTGGTTATAATCAGATCGGTAGTTAAATTTTCAAAAGTACTATTTTTGGTGATAAGCGTATCGGTGCATATAAGGTCAGAACAAAGGGCATGAGTTCTTATTTTTTTTGAACAAAGGGTTTCTATTTTTGCTTGGTCTGCAAAAATATGGCTTGAGAGAAGGTCAATAACGCCTAGGTAGGCGAGTGTGTCTGAATCGCAGCATTTTGCATCAACGGTCTCTTGTGCTTTGCCTGGCGAGGCAAAAAATAGGCTAAAAACAAAGAAACAATATAAAATTTTGTGTACCATGAATTCCTCTTATTTTTACAAAACATTTCCACGTCCATAGGACCATTCCTATGAACGTGGAAATTTTTGGGGAGAGCTGTTGCTAGAGAGTTTTAGTGGCCGTTGTCTTCGTCATCCCAATCATCGTGGCCTTGTCCACCATGGTGGTTGTCATCACAGTCGTCGTGACAATCTCCATGTCCATTACCATGTCCGTGTCCGCCGTGGTCATCGTGGTCATCGCACGATCCATGTTCATTATGGTCACCACATTGTCCATGGTGATCACCGCAATGTCCGCCACTGTGGCAATCTACATCACAGTGAGGCTTTTGCATGGTGCATGGGCAGCAAGGAGGTACGCATGGCTTGCAGATGTCAAATGGAGATCCCATCTCACATGGTTCGAATTCTACATGATCGGAAGATAAATAGTGGACGGCCATAAAGGTATCTTGTGTGTAATTTGGCATGACGCCAATAAGTTCCATGGTGCCAGGATATGGCTGTTCTCCGGTTACAGGATCGATATATTTAAGGTTATATTTGAAGGTGCAAACATCGCCAGCGTTGAGGTGTACAATTGAGCTTAAAAGCATGTTTTGAAGATCTGAGAATGATAAGAAGGCCAGGTGTGTTTGTAGTTTGTGTACCCCGTTTACCCATACTTCTGGGTGATTGATTGGTTGGCCGGCGATAGGGAATGGGCCTTGAAGGTTGTGGGCACTGATGCCAAAAGACAGCATATAGTAGCCAGAGACCGGTGCCGTGTAGGTTGTTGAAGCGCCCTGGGTAATGTTGCCATTTGGATCGTCGGCAACCGTATCAAATAATACGTCTGTGCCAAGGTTATACGGTTGGTTGACGGCGTCAAAAACAAATGCGATATTGTGTTTCTAGTTCGACATTTTCAGTTGCTTTAAGGTGTTTTATGACAGCTTCTTCGGAGCATAGTTTTAAAGCATGGGCTTCCCCAGTGCATATTTTGTGTGTGCATATTGTTTCTGCGTTAATATGGTCAAGATCAGCCCATTCTGCTTTGAGCGAATCGGTATAAATAAGATCTGAGACTAATTCTTTAATGTTGCCCTTGTGTGCGCAAAGCTTATAAGCACACGCTTGGCCGGCCCAAAGTTTATCGATTTTTGCTTTTTCGGCAAAAAGGGCATCGGTGGCAATCATGTCGGACCAAAGCTTATCAATTTTTGCTTTTTTGCTGCACAGTTCTTTAATTCTTGCGTGGTGTGCCGTCAATTTATCGGTGTACATATTATGTGCGCAGACTTCAAAAGCTTTGATACGACGTTTTGGGCAATAACCCCAATCATCCCAGTCGCCACATTTGGTTGCAGCGTCTTCTAAATCTTCAATGACAATGCTGTCGTTAAGGTTTAAGACAACATCGTTAGATTTTTTTGCACCGGAGAGAAAATCTAAGAGCCCTCGTTCATCAAGGTCTCCTTGTTTTGGTGCAGCGTTTAAACTAAATGAGCCGAGCATAAGGCCTAAGCAAAGAATTTTTGCGATGGATAAAAGTTTCATAAAAGAACTCCTTGGTACGTTTTAAACTTTTTCTCAGGGGGGTTGTTTTTCTATTTTCCTTTCTTGTTTTGAGGGTTATATTTTTTTAGCCGCTTTGAAGAATTTTTTGTGGTGGTATTGTTTTTTGTTTGGGTAATTTTTTATGAGGATAACCTCCATTGTTTGTTTTGAGGGGAGGGTTGTATGTTTTTTGGTGGTGTGTTTACATGCTTGCTCCTTCAGCTACAAAACGATGAGCGTTTTAAGTTTCATGTTATTCAGAATAAACGTATGTATTTGGATTTGCATGGTATTTATTCCTTCGAGACGGGGGATTTTTGGGTGATTTTTCGCCCCATATTATATATATATAATATGGGGCGGTTTTTTGTTGTATGAAATTTTTGGCGGGGAGGGTTTGGTTAGGTGGTTATTTTTTTCATGCTTCTTTTAATTTCTACAATTTGAGCAATTGTAGAAATTAAAAGGCCCCTTGTTTATGGTGTTGCTTTATGGTACCATCTTTTATAGTGGGTTTGGCATTAAATCGGAGAGGGTGGTTAGTGCAGAAAAAACATAAAGAAACATTGCGTGCCGTTTATAAGGTTCCTGTTTTATCGAATGTAAAATGGGGCGATGTCGAGATCTTGCTTAAAAGTCTTGGTGCCAATATAAGCCAAGGCGCGGGCTCCAGGATACGTATTGAGCTTAATGGGGTAAAGGCAGTTTTCCATCGACCACACCCAAGAAAAGAGACCGATAAAGGAGCGCTTGTGTCAGTTCGGAGATTTTTAGAAAATGCGGGGATAAAAAATGATGAAATATAAAGGATATCTGGGTGATGTATCATACGATGCTGAAGCAAAGATATTTCATGGTGATGTGCTTGGATTAAGAGATGTTATTACATTTCAAGGCACAACGGTAAAAGAACTTGAAAAAGCCTTTAAAGGTTCAATTGATGATTATATTGCTTGGTGCAAGGAGCGTGGGGAGTCGCCCGAGAAGACATTTTCAGGCAATCTTCGGATAAGAATAACGCCAGGATTGCACGCTAAGCTTTCTCAAGCCGCTTTAATTCAAGGTGTAAGTCTAAATTCATTGATTGTGGATAAATTACAAGAAAGTATTTAGCGTTGATCGCTGAGCAGATTAATTTTCAATAAAAAACTGAACGAAAATAAACAAAATATTGCAATCGCAATTCTAATTGGTCAAAGTTAAGCCAAAGCTGAAATTTTGGAAAAAGGAGATTGCGATGAGAGTGTTTAGATTTTTAACGATAATTTTGATACCGTTGTTTGTGTTTGCCAGCACGTCCTTTGCGCTGTTTGACACTAATATTTCGACGACAACAACATTAGTTGCCCAACGCAATCGCACGCCTCATGTTGGCGGTGCGCGAAGCTTTTCTCGTCAATCAATGAGCCGTCCAAGCGTTAATCGCAGTAGTTTTCCGCGTCAACACACAAGCCGTGCCATTATACAACGCAGTCAACCTCAGCGGTCATATCGTGCTACGTCAGCCATAAGGTCTCGTCCTGCTATTAGTCGCGCGCAAACGACCAAGGCTCGCTCAGCTGTGAGTCGTGCAGGCACTACAAAAAAACCATCGGTCAAATCTAAGCCAGCCAAGCGTTCAACGATTAATAAGCAGCGTAGCCGTGCGGCAAAAAGGTCGCACCGTCAAATGCGCCGGCATAATTTTGGGCGCTATTATTGGGGCCCTACTTTTTGGTGGGGTTATGGGTATGCGTTCCCATTTGGTTGCCATTTTTACCCAGGCTGGGGTTGGTGGTATTATCCGCGATTTGGCTGCAGTTATTATTCGTACTGGGGGTGTTGGTATTACGATAGTTTGGGATACTGGTATTATCCAGGATTGCGATTTGGTGCCTATATTGCCTCGCGTCCCGATCGCATTATGTATGTTGATAATGATTCTGATGATGATCTTTTTTATGCGGTGTATTACCGTCGGCGCGTTGGTGACGTGTACTATTTATACCGTGTTGATGAGCCATCAACAATCGGAAAACGTCGGGCCGTTAAGGTGCATTTACCAAAGGGTAAAGACAGCGATTATATGGTTGTTGCCGAAAAAACAGTAAATGAATTGCCAGAACGCATGAACCAAGACAAAACGGGCAAAGTTTTAGATGTGGGAAAAAAAGATGCTGTTCGCAGCGCATCTGAAGTTGTTCCTGGCTCACGTGAAAAAATAAAGGTTGAAGCTTTAAGCAAAAAAGATAAACGTGAATTGAAAAAAATTAAAAAAGACATGCAAAAAAAGAATAAAAAGCTGAATGATTTGAGTAGCAAAATAGAAAAGGTAAAAAACCCTGAAGCCGAAGCAAAAGAAAAAGCCCTAAAACGAATCGACGCAGCAAAAGAAGATGAGGCTGGCAAAAATGGTGGTAAAAACGCGATAAAGCCTATCGGGATCGATGCCGATTAAAACAAGTTATTCGCAACGTCTTCAACCGTTTTTAGATTTTCAAGCTCAATTGCCTGCGCAAGGGTAAAATTCCCAACTTTTGTTCGCGAAAGTTCGTGGGTGGTTGCACACGAGCCGCATGCCTGGGCAAGGTCGTTGATCAACGACCTGATATACGTTCCTTTTGAGACGGTCGTGGTAATGGTAAAAAATGGGGGCGCAAAATCGTCCAATTTATATGAATAAATCGTGACCATCCGTTTTTTGTTTTCTAAGATTTTTTCAAATTCCTCGGCGGGCATTGTGTTTTGGCGTGCCAGCTTATAGAGCACGGAGCCTTGGTGTTTGAGCGCCGAAATTGCTGGCGGAATTTGTTCATAATGTTGCGCAAATTGTGCGAGCGCGTTTTCTATGTCTTGGTTGGTTATGTGTTGCCATGGGCATTCTTTGATAATTCGACCGGTACGGTCTAGGGAGTCGGTCATTTCTCCGAGTTTGCCTTTGGCTATGTATTCTTTGTCGGCACCAGAAAGATCGGTTAATTGTTTGGTGGCTTGGCGACCAATGGCAATAATCATGAGGCCGGAGGCAAATTCATCGAGCGTGCCCGCATGGCCGATTTTTAACCCGCGGTATTTGATTGTTTTTTTGATGTGCCGGATGCAATCGTATGAGCTAATGCCGACCGGTTTATTGATGAGCAAAAAACCTGATTTATCAAAAGTGTTCATTAAAAAATTCCATAAGTTTTAGAAACCCCACCTATTATTATGCTGTTTTGATTATAGCATTGCGGAGGCAGAATGTCGAAATTGAAGCCTTTTTTGTTGTGAAAGCCTTATTGATTATGATATTCATAAAATAATGTGGATAATTAGTTGATTTTTTTGGTGGTAATCAAAGAGGGGAGCTGTTTGTGAAGAAGCTATTCGGTAATATTTTATTGACCTTGGTGGTGAGTGTTGGCTTTATATCCAGCGGCCAGGCGACCAATATAGATAACCTTAAGGGGACGTATAGTATTTTGCCGCCAGCTTTGCGCGAGTTATCCCTTCTTGATGGTGCAATAACGGCAGCGTGAGAGGGTATTAAGAATTCGAATGAATATGTGCAGGCGCAAGCGATAGCTTTATTTCGGGAGTTGTTTGAAAAAGGACAGGGGTTGGATAAAGCTCGCGAGGTTTTATCTACTATTACTGATGAGGCAATAAAAAAGAATTAAAAGATTTATGCGATAAATACCCCCACGTGGTGGTTTAGATATTTTGTAATAAAGAAGAGCCCCGGATTTTATGCCGGGGCTCTTCTTTGTGTTAATGCTTATTTCTTTTCTTAAAAATTGGCATCGATAGGAGCGGTGCCAGGCTTTTTGTTTTGATGTTCGTCGCAGGGTTCGCTCCTCGGGGTTGGCGCCGATTAAAGTTATTGATTATTGACAAGTGTCTTGCAAAAACTGTACAATTCCGAAGTTGAAACTCGGAATTGTACAGTTTTTTTAGTTGA
>CAZLQB010000016.1:0-14849 GCA_964561585.1 uncultured Pseudomonadota bacterium | reverse complement strand
AATTCCTCTTTTTGGGTTTGTCTTGCGTCGCATGAATATCCTCGTCAAAAAAGAAAGTACCACGGCCGGAGCAAAAACAATTGAACAGGCACTTGAGCGCACCGACAGACAAAAAAACCACATCCTTATTTTCCCCGAAGGCATGCGCCATAATGACGGGAAAATTCACCGTTTTTTCTCTGGCTTTGCCGTCATGGCTCACGAGCTAAACCGCCCCGTTATTCCGGTGGTTGTTTATGGGCTAAATACGGTCTTCCCTAAAGAAAGTAAAATCATTTATTCATCGTCAAAAAAGGTCACGCTTAGCATTGGCAAACCAATGTGGTATACTGAGGCCGAAACGCGGCAAGAGTTTGCAAAACGAGTCCACGACTGGTTTGTTAACGAGCTTGAACAATTATCGCGTGAGGCATAAAGCGTCGGTTACCTTACCAAAATAAAAAACGAGAAAGCTGTATGATATTACATTTTATGTATTTTCAAATTATATACATACTTGTACCAATAGTATTATTCGCAGCACTTTATCGCATATTTTTACACAAATCGCCTTACTACAAATACCCGTTAAGCAAAGAATTAGCTGAACACAAACAAACACGCCACCGATACCATAAAACAATACTTTTTCTCATACGACTTGCAGCCCTTTTTGGGCTTGTTTTTCTTATTGCTCGCCCGGTATGGGTTGACGAGCGCTCACGAGTTAACATAGAGGGCATTGACATTGTTTTGGCAATCGACGTCTCGGGAAGCATGGAGGTTATTGACGACCTGAATGATCGTAGAACCCGCATCGAGACAGCAAAACAGGAAGCCATACGATTTATCGAAAAACGTATAGACGACCCAATTGGGGTTGTTATTTTTGGCCGAGAAGTTATATCGCGCTGTCCGCTTACCCTTGATAAAAACATCCTCAAAGAAATTGTTGGATCACTTGAAATTGGCGACATTAACGAAGAAGGCACGTGGCTTGGCACAGGACTTGCAACCGCCATTAATCGCCTGCGTACATCAAAAGCAAAAAGCAAAATAATTGTCCTGCTTACCGACGGGGAGCCAACACCGCCAGAAAAAGTTGAACCCGAAATAGCCATCGCCCTGGCCAAACAATTTGGCATCAAGATTTATACCATTGGTGTTGGCAACGAAAAAGGTGGATATAAAAACTACCCTCCGTTTGGCCTTCAACCAGTCCCATCGTCGCTCAATATTCCATTGCTCAAAAAAATAGCCTCAGAAACGGGAGGTCTGTTTCTGAGAGTAAACAACCCAAGCGATATGCGAGCCGCTTATGATACGATAAATAGGCTTGAAAAAACCGACTATCAAACGACACTATTTCATCGTTATTATGAAGCATTTTTGACCTTTATTTGGTTTATTCTTGGCCTCTTGGCAATTGACCTTATGCTGCGCTTATTTATCTGGCGAGGAGTGTGACATGACAGATTTATTTGGTATCCATTGGGCATCAATCGATAACATAATGTACCTGCCAATCTTTATATTGTTTGCCGCACTTGCGATAAAAAACTACGTACGCGTTAAAAACAATACAGACCGATTGGTGCATTCTGACAACCGTAAAGCCATATTTAAACATTTTTCCCTCACGCGGGAATTTTTCAAAGCATTTTTGCTTTGTGGTGTTCTTATGGCAATATTTCTTGCCTTTTTGCAACCACAATGGGGAAAGCGCGACGAGCAAGTAATTCAAGAAGGCCGCGACCTGCTTATTTTGCTCGACGTTTCTCGCAGCATGTTGGCCCAAGATTTTAAGCCAAATCGCCTTGATTTTGCAAAACTCAAGGTCCGCACCCTCCTTTCTAAATTGACCTTTGAACGCGTTGGCCTTATTGCATTTTCAGGCTCTGCGTTTGTGCAATGCCCATTAACGGTTGACCACCCAACATTCCTCATGTTTCTTGACCACCTGGATGCAGAAACAATATCATCGGGAACAACAGCAATCGACAATGCATTGACCAAAGCAATGCAGGTATTTGCCAATGCCCAAGGGCGAAAAAACAAAAACATTATCCTTTTAACCGATGGGGAAGATTTTTCGCTCAACCTCGAAGGCGTTCAACAACAAGCGGCCGAGCAAAATATCAAGCTTTTTGCGCTTGGCATCGGTTCGCCCCAAGGCGCGCCAATCCCTATAATCGATGTACAAGGAAACCAGGCCGGACACATAAAAGACGCCCAGGGTTCCACAGTCCTCTCAATACTTAACGAAAAGCTTCTTCGGGAAATATGTACAACCCTTAATGGATCGTATTTTGCCGCCGGCTATGAAGATTCGGATCTTGATAATCTTGCCGCAATTATCAAAAAAATGGAAAAAGAAAAAATTAGCGAAAAAAAACTATCGTTTTTTGAAGATCATTACCCATGGTTTCTTGGTATTGCGTGGGCTCTTTTAACCATTGAATGGTTACTCTAAAAAGGAAAAAACATGAAAAAATTTATGATGCTTTTTAGCCTAGCCGCCCTATTCCCTTTGGGCAAACCACTACAAGCCTGGTGGTGGACAGAAAATCAGGCGCCAACCCCCGAGGAAACTATTCAGGAATTTCAAAAACAACAAGCGGACCGACCACAGGACCCTTATGCCAACTATAACCTTGGCGTTGCACTTTATAAGGCTGGAAAATATGGACAAGCCCAAACAAATTTTGATCGCGCCAGCATTGCGGCAACAACGCCAGAGCTCAAAGAGCGCAGTTTTTTCAATTTTGGGAACAGCCTTTATAAAGATACCGTGAGCACACTTCCAACGAACTGGGAAATGACCGATATTGAGCCAGAAAAACTCGAAACCGCAATCGCAAAAGCAACCGTGGCCATTAAAAAGTACGACAGCATGTTATTGCTTGATAAACGTAACAACCAAGCACAAGCCAACAAAAAAAAGGCCTATGAGTTATTAGAAAAGCTCGAAAAAAAACGGCAGAAATCAAGCAAGAAAGATCAACAACAAGGAACAAATACGGGACCTCAAGGCAACTCACCACAAGCCAAAGGACAAGAGGGCGGCGACCAAGCAAACGGCAATAATCAACCAAACAAAAACGACCGAAAAGAGAGCCCCCAAGATATCAAAAACAAAGGAAAGCAGGGGAAGAACGGTCCATCGAACAACGATGATACCAAAAAAGATCAACAGCAAAACGCACAAAGCCAATCCCATGACAAACCTCACGACCAAGAACAACCTAAAGAAGACAAAACACCATCTCAAGGTAACTCAGCAGGCGGCCAAAAACAAGAATCTGGAAAACCCGCAACCGGACAACCACAACAGGAAAATATGGAACAACGCGGCATGCGAGTACTTTTGGACAACCTCCAACAAGACGAAGCTAACCTACAAAAACGATTAGTTTCGAAAAAATTAAAAGAAAACGAAAAACCTCAAGCCCCTAGTCAACGCCCATGGTAAAAAATAAGGATCTTTTTATGAAAGCATCGTCACATCTAAAATTTTTCATGTTATACACCATGCTTATTTTTGAGTCCATTGCAGCCACCAGTATTAAACTTGAGATAACCAATGATGGCAAAGACAATCCCGGCAACACAACCGTTACCGTAGGGGTTCCTTTTGAGGTCACCGCAACGGTAATCGATGGCGACCGCGATACCGGATCACTGGAACTAACCGGTCCCGACCATATACGAGTTCTGAGTACGGGAAGAAGAAACCAAATCGAAACGATCAATGGCAATTTTACCTCAAAAACAAGCTACATTTTCCAACTAGAAGCCCTTCAAGAAGGCAGTCTAACGCTCGGGCCCGCGCACGTTAGACAATCAAACCAAGAAATCGAATCTAATGCCCTAGACCTTGTGGTAAATAAAGCGGCCGAACAAAAGGCAACCGTACTTTGCCGGTTAACAGCCGACAAAAAAACAGCGGTTGTTGGTGAAGCAATAACCATAAGGCAAAAACTCCTCAGCTCAAACCAAATCATAAAAACCACAATGGAACCAGCAAGATTCCCGGGTTTTACCGTCAAAGATATTCCAAACATGGAGCAACGAAAAGAAACGTATAATGGCACCCAATACAACATTGTTGAAAAAAAATATATTATTATTCCAACAGAACCAGGCGTAAAAACAATTGAACCAATTAGAGCTGAATGCTCAACCCCAGCCAAACAAGAACATCGACAAGGAAACTCACTTGAAGACGTTTTTTTTGCTGGACTATTTGGCCAAACAAGGTTTGATACAAAAACAGTCATGTCTGATGCACTGACCTTAACAATCTCCCCGCTGCCAGAAAACCAAGGACCCATTGACGGGGTTGGTTCCTTCACCACATTTACGGCACACATCAACAAAAAAGAAGCTCACGTAAACGAGGCGTTAACCCTTAAACTCGAACTTTCTGGTGAAGGCAATTTTGATCAAATTACGGCTCCGCGGCTCATAATCCCCCCGTTTATGAAGGCATATGATTCTAAAACATTGACCGATACAAACCCCAACCCGGAAAGCCAACAGGGAAAAAAAGTATTTGAATACATTATCCAAATCGCCCAGGAAGGCGATGCCGAAATTCCACCACAACAATTCACCTATTTTGACACCATAGGGAAAGCTGTAAAAACAATCAAAACGGCGCCACTCACAGTCCACCTAACACCAACGCCCCAAACACAAAAATCAAACATAGCGCGCCAAAAACAGGCTGAAGAACCAGAAGAAGAGGAAGCCCCGGTTCAACAAAAAAAAGGAAAAAAGGATATTAACTTTATTCAGGAGGATGGGCCAATAATGCACCGCACCGGCTCGGGCCTCAATCTCCTTTTATTGCTCCTTCTGTTATTATTCATCCCCGGCGTTATCCTGGGACAAAGTGTTATTCGCAGGATAAAAAAAGCCCTGCTTCCTGAATTATTTAAAAAGCGCAGCCACAAAAAAAACTTGGAGCAACTGCCTAAAGAATTTGAAATGCTGGAACACAAGAAACAAGTAGACAAACTCTATCAATTCTTTGTAAAATTCTTGGCAATGAAATGCCACGTTGATATTGAAACAATTACCCATGACTGGCTCCAAGAATATCTCACAACTAATCAATGGGAAGAAAAAAAGATACATGAGTTTTTTGATTGTCTTAACGAATGCGCCAGTTGCCATGTTGTTGCAGCAACGCATGCCAACATTAATCACGAAGAGCTCCTTAAAAAGGGTTCATATTGGCTGTTATTACTCAGTAAGTAGAAAGGTTTATTCATGAAATATGTACGACTTTTACGTTTGATCGCGCTTCCGTTTATTTTCCAATGCACCCAGGTAAAGGCCACCAATTACCAGGAAATGTTTTTTAAAGCCAATGACTTGTATAAAGAAGGAAAGTTCCAACAAGCGCAGGATCTTTATCTGGAAATCCCCAACAAAGGTCCTCACGTCCACTATAACCTAGGCAATTGTGCCTATAAACTTGGCCATAACGGCTATGCGCTTGCTCACTGGCGCCGCGCCGAAAAAAATTGGGGCATTTTTAATCGAACCGAATTATTGAGCAATATCGACATGGTTAAAAAAAGACACAAAAAAATTACCGCCGACCAAGCTTCTCCGCTTGAAGGCATGAGAACAAACATAAATGAATTTAAAAGCGCCTTAACATCTTTTGTAAGAGCGACGCCCCTATTCATTCTTCAGTTCTTCTTTTTACTTATGTGGGCGATATCATTTTTATACTTACGCTATCTTTACCGAAGGCGCCAAAAGGCAATTATCATGCTGCTTTTTGCAACCAATCTTTTTTGCGGCATGTTATTAGCCGTCCGCTATAATTTTGAATATCGCGAACATGGGATTGTGGTAACAAAACAAGCCGATTTAACCTCTGGCCCGGGAAAAACCTATGAAGTTTTCAGCTCATTGCCAGAAACAACCCAAGTCCTCATTAAGGGATCTTCTGATGGTTTTTATAAGGTTAAAGCAAATGGAACCATTGGTTGGATAAACAAAACGGCAATTGAAACCTATTAAGGATAACATGCACACAACACAACAGTCATCGGCTTGGGCCCTTGCGGCCATCGTAACACTTTCACTTCTTCCCGGTTGCGGTAAAAATGAAGGAGCTGGTAGCGCTTTTGGTGCCGCCGGTGGAAGTATTTTAGGCCACGCCGTTGCGGGGAAACACGACAAAACAACAGGTCTTCTTATTGGTGGTTTACTTGGTGGACTTATTGGTAACACTATTGGTAAATCAGCAGACGAAGACGAAGAAATTGAAAATGATATAAAAGCCGAACGCCAACGCGAGCTTCATTACTTACATCAAGAAAATGCGCGGCTTCGAGAGAATCTCATTAAATGGTGCTCAAATTGCGGACGCCGCTGCGAATTGGTCGGAGCCCATAGTTGTGCAAGCTGTGGAGCGGGCCATATTCACAAAAAATTCTGTAAAGAGTGCAAAACAGCTTATAGCCCACAATCAGGATATAGGTACTGCCCGTATTGCAAAGATCACATCCTCCTGAGTAATCGCTAAACGATCCTGTTTTTTAGCGGCCATTCATTAATTTCAAAAAAAAACACAAAACCCTTTCATTGCAGCATAAAATTCAGATAGAATAATATTCAGAATAATGCCCAGAATTGTCCGAAAAAAACTAAGGAGGATTCGTGAATAAAGTAATACGATTCATCGCTATCGCAACCGCAATAAGCGCAGTTGCTCTTCTATCTGGCTGCACTAAACAAGAAAAAACTATCGGTGGTGCCGCAATTGGTGCCGGATCAGGCGCGTTAATAGGTTCTGCTGCGGGCGGAACTGGCGGTGGTATTGCCGGTGGTGTAATTGGTGGTATAGCCGGCGGCCTTATTGGTAATAGCTTAGGCAACGATAAGTAACCGACTCAATCTCACTATTTGTAAAAAAGTTGCGACCCCCATAACAAGCATTGTTGTTGGGGTTGCAACTTCATTTTTTAGCTTTATAATGACTGATAGGTTGATTTGGAATTTAAATTATAGGACGTTTCGTGGTCGATGTATTATCCATAAAAAATCTCGTTGTTTCGGTTGAAAAAAAACCAATCCTTCATGGTATTAACCTTGAAATTGGCGCCGGGCAAATTCATGCGCTCATGGGCCCAAATGGCTCGGGTAAAAGCTCATTGGCTTATACTATTATGGGGCACCCTCGTTATGTGGTTCAATCAGGAACAATGACGTGTTTTGACGTTGACATTATCCCCTTAAGCCCTGATAAGCGTGCCAAGCTTGGATTGTTTTTGGCAACACAAAGTCCTATAGAAATCGAGGGCATTCCTTATCGCGATTTCCTGCGCCAAGCATATAATGCACTCTACAGAGAAACGCCAAACCACCTAAATCCAAAAGCATTTGCTCACCACCTTGAAGAACAATTAGACCTTCTCGGCATGACAACCAAAGACGTTGAACGCCCGGTTAATGTTGGTTTTTCTGGCGGTGAAAAAAAGAAGGCAGAAATGCTTCAGCTCGCTGTGCTTAAACCAAAAATTGCCATTCTTGACGAAATAGACTCCGGCTTAGATGTCGACGCACTTAAAATAGTGTGCTCTACCCTCAAAAATATCAAAGACAAAAATCCATCAATGAGCCTGGTTATCATAACCCATAATCCACGCATCTTTGATTTTCTGGTCCCTACCGTTGTTCATATTGTCCATGGCGGCAAAATTGTACAAACCGGCGGATCAGACCTCATCGAAAAAATCGAAGAACTCGGCTTTAACCTATGAATAAATCTTTTGATGTCATTATCGTTGGCGGAGGACACGCCGGCGTTGAGGCAGCTTATGCCGCCGCAAAAATGGGGTCAAAAACCCTCCTTCTAACTTTGGACCCAAATAAAGTCGCAACCATGCCGTGCAACCCGTCAATAGGCGGACTTGGCAAGGGGCACATTGTATTTGAAGTCAGTGCGCTTGGTGGACTTATGCCCCAACTTGCAACCCACACCTACCTTCAAGCCCGCATGCTTAATACCAGCAAAGGCCCAGCGGTCCAGGGATTACGCCTACAAATTGATAAATATGCTTATAACATACTTGCGCTAAAATGCCTTAACGAAACACGCAACCTCACCATAATTGCAGCGATGGTTACACAACTACAAACCACAACCATTAATGGCAAAAAAGTGGTTACCGGGGTAACAACGGCAGATGGACAAACTTTTCAAGCTCCTTGTGTTGTAATTACCGCAGGGACATTTTTGAATGGGATTGTCCATATCGGGCGAACACGCTATCCTGCAGGGCGCAGAGCCGAAGCATCGGTCCCTCATTTATCACAATCAATTTCGGATGCCATGGAAATTCCTATAATGCGCCTTAAAACAGGCACACCGCCACGACTACTCTCCTCAAGCCTTGATTATACGCAATTTACACGCCAACCAAGCGACCAGCAAGATTTTCTCTATGAGTTTGATGACGTTGAAGTTAAGGAACACATACCGTGTTTTGTCACGCATACCAACGAAAAAACTCATGAGATTATTACTAAAAACCTGCATTTATCGGCACTTTACAGCGGCAACATAAAGGGCGTTGGGCCACGCTATTGCCCATCAATCGAAGATAAAATTGGCCGCTACCCAGAACGCTTGTCCCACCATGTTTTTATAGAACCCGAAGGTGCTAATATAGATGAAATTTACCCAGCGGGCCTTTCTACGTCGCTGCCACTTGATGTGCAATACGATTATATCCGCAGCATTGCGGGCTTTGAAAATGCCATTATTAGTAAATGCGGATACGCGATTGAATATGATGCTTTTCAACCAAACCACCTAACCCATACACTGGAAAGCAAAACAGTTGCCGGCCTCTTTTTGGCAGGCCAAATTAATGGTACCACCGGATACGAAGAAGCTGCCGGCCAGGGACTTTTGGCTGGTATAAACGCTAATCTCAAGCACGCCGGAAAGCCCCCCTTTATTCTTTCGCGCTCCGAAAGTTATATTGGCGTCATGGTCGACGACCTCGTTACCCTAGGTATCGACGAACCTTACCGAATGTTTACCTCGCGAGCCGAACGGCGATTGCTTTTACGGCAAGATAACGTCTTTCTTCGACTTACCCCCCACGCTCATCGCCTTGGGTTGGTTTCGGACGATTTTTATGCGAAATTTGAGCAAGAAAAACAAACAATACAGACAGGCGTTGAACTTGTTCGAAAAAAAAGAAATTCTGACCTCTTTAAATTTTTTTCATCAATAGATTTTTCTCAAGAAATTCAACACCAATGCAGACAAGCCCTTTGCCCAGAACTTGAAGCAGCCTCCATAGATACCAAAGCATTATCAAGCAGGGCCCTTCTCGGCATCCACGCAGAAATCCGTTATGAGGGGTATATCGCAAAAGAGCACCTTGAGGTAGAAAAATCGCAACGGTACAACAACCTCGACCTTACATCGATACTCAGTTACGAAAACATTCCTGGGCTCACCATAGAACTACAAAGAAAACTCGATAAACACAAACCAAAAACAATAACCCAGGCTCAACTTATTCAGGGGATGACGCCCGCGGCGATATCAATTCTCATTTTTCATACACGGCAAAGCAATAAAAACAGCGAATAAGCTGTTAAAACCGCTATTTCTTGCTGTTTTTATCACAAAAACGCCGAATTGGCCTTTTTGCGGCTCCCACTTTTAAATTCTGGTGTTAACGGTATACTGAAAAGAGTTGAGTTTAAAGGCAAATGCTTAAATGAAGGTTATATCTAGCCCTAAAATTTTCAACCTTGAAACGCTCTAGGGCATTTTAAAAAATGGTGTATGGATAAAATAACAACCGACCCCTTATCAAGCTGCTCACTAAATACGTGCAATCCTTCTGCATGCAATCAAGAATGTTATGATTTTGCAGCAACACAAGGGTTAAGCGAAGAACTTGTCTGCGCAATTTCGGCAGAAAAACAAGAACCTTTATGGATGCTTGATCGTCGCCTACGAGCCCTCGATATTTACTTCAAAAAAGATCTTCCAACCTGGGGCCCGGACCTCTCAAAACTCGATCTCTCCGATATTTGCTATTACGTCAAAGCAATCAAACAAGAACAAAAACAATGGGACACCGTCCCACAAAAAATTAAAGACACCTTCGAGCGACTTGGCGTTCCAGAAGCCGAACGTAAATACTTAGCCGGCCTTGGCGCCCAATATGAATCTGAAATGGTTTATCACAACCTCAAATCAGAATGGGAAAATCAGGGAGTCATCTTTTTAAATACCGATCAAGCAGTAAAAAAATACCCAGACCTCGTGCAAAAATACTTTGGAACAATTGTACCAGCTCATGACAACAAATTCGCCGCCCTCAACACCGCTGTGTGGAGTGGTGGCACTTTTATTTATGTACCTGCAGGCGTCCATGTTACCATTCCGCTGCAAACCTATTTCCGCATAAATACCGAACGTATGGGCCAATTCGAGCGAACGCTCATTATTGCCGACGAAGGAAGCCTTGTTACCTACGTCGAAGGATGTACGGCACCATCATATCCAACAAATTCACTCCATAGCGCCGTTGTTGAAATTATTGCCCTCAAAGGCGCACGCGTTCGCTATTACACCATCCAAAATTGGTCAAAAAATGTATATAACTTAGTTACCAAACGAGCGGTCGCTTATCAAGACGCCGTTATTGAATGGATCGATGGCAACCTAGGCAGTGGCGTAACCATGAAATATCCTGCCGTTATCCTCAAGCAACCAGGAGCCAAGGCCGACATCCTCTCTATCGCGATGGCCAGCGCCCAAGGTCAAATTCAAGACTCTGGCGGCCGAGTCCATCACGAAGCAGCAAACACAACATCAAAGATTGTTTCAAAATCAATTAGCTGCAACGGTGGCCGAACCAGTTATCGTGGCGCCGTGTCGATTGCCCCATATGCAACCGGGTGTAAATCGTTTGTCCAATGCAATAACCTTATATTGGACGCTAACTCACGATCAGACGCGTACCCATATATGGACATTAATAACGATGATGTTGAAGTTGGCCACGAGGCAACCGTCAGCCGCATCGGTGACGAACAATTATTTTACCTGCAAAGCCGAGGCCTTGATGCCCAAACAGCGCGCACTTTTATCGTCAACGGATTTATCGAACCGTTTGTTAAAGAACTACCGATGGAATTTGCCGTCGAAATGAATCGCCTTATTGAACTTGAAATGGAGCAACATGGTTAATAAATGCCTAGAACACATTCATTGCCCAACGGAGCTCGGACTCTATTTTGACGCGCCAGCACCAACAACGGTACATCTTAAAAGTCTCATATCATGTCAATATCTTGACGGTGCCATACCCACACAAATCACCCTCACGGTAACCATTGCACAAAATACAGCGATCACGATAATTGACGATCTTTGTTGCTGCGACAACAGTTTATGCACAACCTCATCATGGCGCACAAAAGTTAGTTTTTATCTGCACTCAAACAGCACGCTCACCTACATCCTTGCCCCACAAAATAAACCTGATCAAAAAAACCTTAGTGCCGATAACCACATGGTTAATAAAGAATTAAATTTTATCTTACTTGGTAAATATGCCCAAGCTCATGCTATCTGCTCATGCCTGGGGACAGGCACCTCTAACTACACCTTTACCACGGTACAAGAACACAAAGCGCCACAAACCACCAGCACCCTCGTTATAAAAGGAGTGCTCAACGATCAAGCAAAACTCAAAAGCAATGCGCTGATAAAAGTGTATAAAGGTTGCAATGCGGTTAACGCATCACAAATCAATAAAAACCTTTTGCTCAGCACTGGCGCCCGCGCCATAAGCATCCCAAAGCTTGAAATCGAAACAGACGATGTTCAATGCCGCCACGATGCAACAATGAGCAAACCAAATCAAGAACAATTATTCTATCTTCAAAGCCGTGGAATCTCGCAAGCTCAGGCACAAAAAGATTTAGTTACCGCGTTTCTCAATTAAAAAAATAAAAAGAAAATTACTCTTTTTTTTGAAACAGAAAAAAGCAGTCTTCGTTTCATTTTTTCTAAAAAACACCATACCCCGCAAACAAAAAATTATAGCTTTTTTTATTCAACTCGATATCCTAAAAACCTGTACCATACAATAAGATCAGATATTCTTGCGCAGGGAGAATTATAATGAACGGATGTAAAATATACATCAGTACAACAAAAGTCTGGCTCTTCAGTGTTGCGGTATTAATTGCAACCGGAGCATCAATAAAAGCTGAAGAAACATCCGATCGCCTTTCAAAAATCGAACACTCATACCAAGAAATCAAAGAACAAAACGAAGCATATTCAAAACTTATCATCAAAGAAATTAACATCACGGGTAATGACCATATAAAAAATGACGTTATCGAAAAGCGCCTTCCGTACAAAGTTGGCGAGCCTCTTGATATGAACAAGCGAACCCAGGCTATCAATAACCTTTATAGCCTCGGCTATTTTAGACAGGTTCAAATTGAGGGCGAAAAGGTAGACGACTTGTCGGTCATTCTTCACGTCACGATTGAAGAAAAAAAGCTCCTAGACCACGTCGAATTTAAAGGCAATAAAAAATACAAAACACGAAAACTCAAAGAAAAACTCAACCTCGAGAAATTAACCACCATCGACGAAGAAACCGTGCGCCGAATTTGCCAAGAAGTTGCCAAGGCATATAAAGAAGAAAACCGTCATTTAGTAACAGTTACCGGCATTATTGTCCCAAATAAAGAAAATCCCAAAAAGGCAACTGCCATTTTTACTGTTAAGGAAGGACCAAAATCAACGGTCACCCGCGTTCATTTTGTTGGAAACAAACAAATCCCCGAGCGCAAACTCCGCAATGCCGTTCTTACCCATGAAGACTGGCTTTTGAGCTTTACGGACAACGCAGGCAACTATCAAGACGACATGGTTGAGTATGATAAAAAACGCATTGAAAATCTGTACAAAGACCACGGATTTATGATGGCAAAAGTCTATAAAACAAAAGTTGATTTTATTAACAAAGAAAGAGAAATCGCGGTTACCTTCAGCATCCAAGAAGGCAACAAATTCTTTGTTCGAAACATTAACGCTTCGGGCGACGAGATATTTGGTGAAGACGAACTCCTCCCCCTGATTAGCCTTGAAAAAGGCAAGCCTTATTCTCAGGCAAAACTCATCCAATCAATTAACCGCCTTAAAGACTTGTGGGGCGCAAAGGGCTACATATACGCGGATGTTTATCCACAAACCATGCCGGATGAAAAAACAAATACCGTTGACGTCGCCTTCCATGTTGAACGTGGCAACAAATTATACGTTAATCGCATCAACATAACAGGCAACAAGATTACCAGAGACAAAATCATCAGACGCCAACTAGGGCTTATCGAGGGCGACCTGATTACAACAAAAAAACTAACCTCTTCAAAATCAAGCGTCGAATACCTCAGCTTTTTTGAACGCGAAGGTGTTAACTGGAAAACACATCGCATAACCGATGAGCTTGCCGACCTTGAAATGAACGTTAAAGAAGCCAAAACGGGTAGCCTGAATTTTAACCTCTCTTATGGAGGTGACGCCAATTCACCAGGCGGCGGCGGCAGCAAAAATTCTCTCAAGGGTTCTATCGTAGCCGAAAAAACAAACCTTTTTGGCCTTGGTTATGATGTTGGCAGCATGATTCAAGCAAGTAGACACCGCCTACAACGAATCGAAGGCCATGTATTTGATCCCCATATTATGGACTCTAATGTCTCTGGTGGTTTTTATGCATATAAGCGCTGGAATGAATATGAGCTCTGGCGCAGTGTCGACAAAACACCAATACAAAAAGTACTGGGAGCCGACGTTCGATTTGGTCTTGGCATGCCAAAAATAGACAAACACCTACAACTTTTCCTTGAGCTTGGCATCGAGGATATTAGAAACAAAGATCTCCCTACCGCAACGGGAAACACCGTAGACTTATTTGGCCCTATCGTCAAACGATCATTCCAAGAAGGAACGCTTAAGTGGGTTGGGGTTGATTTGGTTAAAGACACCCGCAACCACCAAGTCTATCCAAATAATGGCTACAAAATCACCCTCAGCACAAAAACAGCCCCCCCTGCTATCAATAATCACTTTAGCTTTATCAAGGCAGAACTTGAGGCAAGTAAATACACCGCCTTAATTGGTGAGGACAGCCTCGTGCTTGCATTGCACGCCAAAACGGGACGAATTAGCGCATTAGATGATAAAAAATTGATCCCTTATAAAGAACTATTCCACATGGGCGGCCAATCAACAGTCCGCGGCTTTACGTGGGGCGGCGTTGGACCAGCCTGGAAACGCACCGGCGACCCTCTGGGCGGCCGAAACGCATTACTCTTTAACACCGAGCTCATCTTCCCACTCATTCCCGACTACTCAATGAAGGGCCACGTATTTTATGACGCTGGTGCTGGCTGGGATACGCCAAAGTCTGACCTAAGTTCTGATCAAAAGGCTTACATCGTTCGCGATAAATTTAACCTTCGACATGCCGTAGGTATAGGCCTTAACCTAGATAAGCCTATGCCCGCAAAAATCGACTGGGGCTTTAAACTTGACCGTAAACGCAAAGAACACGAGTCGCCTCAAGAATTCCACTTGAGCATGAATTACGCGTTTTAAAAGTATAGGTACATAAGCTATTCAAAAGGGGAGCGATTAACTCGCTCCCCTTTTCTACTTGAAAAAACGCCATTCTTACTTTTGGTTGCAAAAAAACTATAATTACCTATCATATTAAAATCTCTATTCACCAGGACAAAAATACAAGAGTTCAAAGGATTTTTATGAATTCCATTAAAAAAATTGG
>CAZLQB010000015.1:14311-15066 GCA_964561585.1 uncultured Pseudomonadota bacterium | reverse complement strand
ATATTTCTATTAAATCATCGGGTGATGCATTTACAGACTCAATATGCTTATTGGCATATGGGGCAACAAGTTCGTCTAAAAAAGCAAGTAAATAGCAGGCCGTTCCCTCCTGCACCTCCCCAGAAATTTTACTCGGTACGTGAGTGAAAAAAAGTTTTGCCTCAGTTTGTTTAATGATTTTTAAAATCATCACATCGGTGCTCTGCGTATTAAGCGGCACAATTATGGCACCACGCAATAAACACGCCCAAAACAAACAAATCCAATAAGGAGAATTTGGCGCACAAACGGCAACACAATCACCCTTACCAACGCCATGAGCTTCTAAAAAAGCTGCCGTTTTTTGCGCGAGGTCATATACCTGCGCATAGGTTAACGTCACCGTTCGATAACCAACCCGCATGATTAACGCTGGATGCTCAGGGTATTTTTTATAACTTCCATGTAAAATATCCAGTAAACTCATTCCAGATCCCCCTTCTGTCAAACCAAAACCTAAAAGCTTTTTTGTCATCCTGAACTCGTTTCAGGATCCATCCTATCCAATATTAGCTTACCACAAAAGAAGTCCCTCACAGAAATTTGCCTGATTTCCCACCAGCTTAACAATCCCCATTTTATGTGGCATATTCAACTCATAAAATAATTATCCGTAACCAATTGGAAACATTATGAGCTTTGAAATCGCTTTCTTACCCACAATGATCATCATAGGCGCCGAACTCCGCACGACATATCAAAATAACGAATGTTTT
>CAZLQB010000015.1:0-14301 GCA_964561585.1 uncultured Pseudomonadota bacterium | reverse complement strand
TGGTCAACTATAAGGACTTCAGGTCTAATCTCAGCGTTCTTAAACATCTCCAAAGCGACCATGCCATCGTAAGCAACGAAAGAAACTGGAATATTCAGATGCTTTTCAAAAAGCATCTCATAGGATCTTACCAACATGACTTCATCTTCAACGATGGCAATAGTGCCCGAAGAATCAATTGTCGGCATTTTCTCCTCCATTTTTTGGAAAGAACAGCAAAAAGCAAACCTCTTTGCAAATATCCCAAATAAAACAAAACCCGATGTAATTTTGGGTCTTTATACAAACTATTCTTCAGATTTTTCGCTTACAACCGGACACTATTCACTTGTTCTTTGTTGCCCTGTAAATAAGTCTGATGTTATTCCTGCCGGAATGGTTATCAAAGAAATTCCTGCTGCAAAATATGCCGTCTTTACAGCTCATGGACCCTTTGCCACTGCTATTGGAAAAACGTGGATGGACATTTGGCAAGAAACAAACCTTGAGCGCACGTTTACCAACGATTTTGAATGGTATGATGCAAAAAGCACAAACGATGCCAAATCTGTGGTAAAAATTTTTGTTGCTATAAAATAAAAAGCCGCCTAAAGATGAATGCTTGACAGAAAGGATGTATGTACCACGACTACATTAAAAACATGCTACTTCTTTGCCTTGATAAAAAAGATACTTTTCAGACCGCCTCAACCACGGGCTTTATTTGCGATTTTCCCACGAAAATCTTTTTCAATCGTGTTATCGTTGACAAAAATTTCGAACTTGCTGAGTTACGTGACATCAAACGGTATCACAAACATCAATATACCCTATGGATTTATTCAGCCGATATTGAAATTAAAGACAAAGTTGGTGAGCATCTTATCTCATGGCCAGCTATGATGCTTGATTTAAATAAATTGCCCTCAGCATCACAAAATGGCAACTTCTCAATTGAACGAGTCACATCGGAGGATAAAATCCTTTCAGTGTGGATACCCCTTGTCCTTAAATCCTATTTTCCGGAGGCAACCGAAGAAAATTACAAAAAATCTCTACATGATTGGGAAGCCTTTTTTTGGTATTTGCGAAAAACAGAAACATACCCAAATATGCATTTTCTTCTTGGACATTGGAACGGAATTCCTGCTGCAACTGGTTTGTTTATCGTTAAGAATGATGCTGTCTACTGCTATTGGATTGGCGTATTGCCAGAATTTCGATGCAAAGGCTTGGGCATGGCTATAACCCATTGGCCACTCCATGAATTCAAAAACCAGGGCATAAAGACAGCTTTTCTCTATGCCTCGACCATAGGTAAACCACTTTATGAAAAACTTGGTTTTACCACATTTGGTCAAATTGATGTGTACAATAGTAAGCAATAACCCTCTAAAAAAAGGATGCTCAGATGAACATAAAAAACTATTTGTTTGCATTGTGCGCAATTCTTATATCGTTGGGATTTTCTGGCTGCAATTGGCTCCACAAAGAAATCACTCGAGAAACAATTTTTGACAAAATTGTCACCATTCCCAAAGAGCTGGTGCTGAATATTCCGCAATTACCGCCATTATGCGATGAAATTGTTGGACTTAAAAAAGGTTTTGCTGATATTGAAAATGGTAAACTTTATTACGAAGAAGAAGGCCATGGAATACCTCTTGTACTCATAAGTGGGGGACCTGGTTGCACGCATCAGGTTTTTCATCCGTATTTTTCACGCATCAAAGATATTGCACATGTCATTTACTATGATCAACGAGGAATTGGTAAATCAAGCCAAGATGACACTGGTAAAACGTACACCATAAAACAAGCGGCCGACGATTTAGAAAATCTCAGAAAAGCGCTAAAAATTGATAAATGGGCCATCCTTGGTCACTCCTATGGCGGACTTTTAGCGCAATGCTACGCATTAAAATATCCTGAAAATCTCACTGCTTTGATTTTGGTCGCATCAAATACTGGGCTTTCTGAACCAATGATAAAGCCCGAAGACCGACGTGAAAATATGTTTATTACACCAGCAGAACGGGATGCAATAGAAAATATTCAGAAAAAGTGTAACGGGGGTAAACTGGCTACTTCGGCCCAAGTTATTTATAACAAAAACCTTGCTGGTGATTGGAAGCGCTACAATTATTATAAGCCAACAAAAGAAAATTTGGTTAGAAAAGCTCTTTATGAATGGAATCCAGCACAAAACTTTGTAGAATTAATGCGACCTGAAAGCGATAAAATAGATTTAAAGGATAAATTTAACGATTTTGTAATTCCAACATTAATCATAGAAGCCAAATGGGATTTATTGTGGTGGAACCCAAATAGAGCAGGACTTATGCGTAAAAACCATCCGCATGCCCAAGTTGAAATTTTTGAAAAATCTGGACACAAAATGTTTGCTGATGAACCTGAAAAATTCTTTGCTTTACTCAAAGGTTTTTTGGGGGAATCAAAATAGACAGCAAGTATTAAAATGAAAAACTGTTTCTCTTTTTTGTCACCCTGAACGTGATTCAGGGTCCATTCTATTCTTTTAAATAAAAGCCTCTATTCGGCTTATTCCATTTATATCAAGATGAATCCCGGATCACGTCCGGGATGACAAATTATGCTGTATTAAATTATCTTTAGGAAAAAGAAAAAATCAGAATCGCGTTATTTTGCTGTGCGATGACTCAACCAGTGCAGCCCTAAAACCACAATAAAATTGAGTGCGCAACCAATAAGCATCGATATAAGCACCGTCGCAAGAACGCTATACCCTAATATTGTCAAAAAGCCTGCACACAAAAAAGCACACAATGTTGCAATAACAACAGGGATAGCAAAACTCACCATAATCTTAACCAGATCAAGGTGGTAAGCACCTGCACTCGTTGCAGACATAAACATAACATCAGAAATTGGGGACAAGTGATTGCCCGATACCGCACCAGAAATTATTGCACCGATAAGCGGCAACAACAATGCAATTTGCCCAGGAACGGCCGGTGTTGCAACACCAGACAACGAAACTAACATAGGCACGGCAATAGGAATCAACGTACCAATCGTCCCCCACGCCGAACCCATAGTTGCCGAAATCAAAACGGCTATCAGAAAAAACATTGCAGGTAAAAATGCAAGCGGAACTCGTCCGCCAATAAGCCCTGCCAAATAACCGCCGGTATTGAGATCAATTTTTAGCAATGCGCTCAGCGTCCAAATCAACACCACAATAACTACCGACGATGCCAAAAGCAAAAACCCTTGCTTGATAATTGACGGAATATCACGAACCACAATCCGCTGCCTTATTATCAAAAACAAAAAGGAAATGATAACGGTAAACAAACTGCCCTTAAACAAAGCAATAAAAATACTTGAGCCATACCAAACAAACATTACAACCGAAAGAACGAGTGATAATATCGGCAATAAAAAATCAACCACCGACGCGGCCGATTGGTTGCTCACACCCTTGCGCGGCTGCCGAGTAACAGAAACTTTGCCCGCAAACAAATTCCCGGTCTTTTCTGCCGCCGTTTCGTGTTTTGCAAGCAGCCCGTACGATAATCCGTGGTTAACCATAAACCAAATAGCGGCAATAGCGATCAACGAATAAAACAAAAAAGGAATACTCGCTAAATACAAATAATAAGGGTCCTTAATGATCAAGGTATTTGCAGCACCACTTGCCGAAACACCTGCTTGCTGCAACTGCCCAACAATTTGCGCAATCCAACTTGATAAAGGAAATAAGACGGCCAAAGGCGATGCCAAAACATTAACCAATAAAGCTAATTTAACTCGTGCAATCCGGAACCGATCGGTAACCGGGCGCATAACAGCGCCAACGGTCAAGCTACTAAAATAGTCGTCCATCGCAAATGCAAGGGACAAAATAAGCGACGCACGTTGCACATTTTTGGCACTCTTTAGCTTATCAATAATAAAGTTTCCATAAGCGTATGCCCCACCAGACTGCTGAATAAGTTCAATAATAATCCCTAAAAGCAGGAGGAAAACGCAGAGCGGAAGGTTTGACGCTGCATTAAAACTTTCCCACGAAACGATACTGCTCATTTCAGCAACTTCCCAAAACCTCGCAAATATTATATGCAGCGCTGCAGGAATTGAAAAATCGGTAGCGATAAGGCCGGCAAACAAAATGGCAACACCAACCGACACTCGAACATTTTTGGTAATACCCGCCAAAACCACAACAACTAAAGGAGGTAGAAGAGCCAAAAATTCGTAATGCATATAAAATCCTTCGGTTAAAACTCAAATAACGTCATATAACATCATAAACAAGGACCATTCTAATCACAATTAATAGAGAGTACAAGAAAAGCGCACTGAACATAAAACATATTTTTTAAACAATATTTTATGGCACTTTCACGCATTCCATTATAAAATAAGTAATAATCGTCATCAACCAATGTAACTTAGGAACTATGATGACAGCGTCCATCAAAAACCTCCTCACCTCAATTATCCCCAAAGAACAGCAATGGAAAATAACCTTGTTCCAAAATTGGGATAGCATTATGGGCCCACTAAAAGACAAGGTAACCATAGCGCAAATCAATAACGATACCTTATTGCTTAAGGTTATTCACCCGGCTTGGGCGCAAGAGTTACACCTGCTTTCAAGCATGCTTAAACAAAAGATCAATACCTGCCTCGGGACAACCCGAATACAAAACATCCGCTTTGTGACCTCCGATATAAAAACGGTAAAAACGAACCTCCGATATCGATCCCTTGTTGAACATCGGCGAAAGACGTATACTGAAAATAATGCAACGTTAAATAGCAAAGAGGCCGCAATTACTTCAAACATCCAAGATGCCGAGCTTAAAAATGCATTAGATCTTTTTTTTAGACGTTGTAAATATCTAAAAGGAGAGTAAATGTTTTTTTCAAAGGGAAACATCCTATTCGCGATAAGCTGCTTGCTTATGCTAACACCAACCGTCCACCCAAAGGCCAAACGCCTTCACCTGGGTGAATCAACCCCCCGCAACCCAAACGCCCCCGACATTTCTTTTGTTGAAGATAAACAACAAAACACGCCCGAAACCTATGCTAAATATCTTCAAGCAAGCTATTTACACACCAGGGGAAAAGCGGCCGACGCCTTCAAAGCATATCAAAGCCTGCTTGCCAAAAATCCATCACCTTATACCTATGAAGGATTTTTTCGGTTGCTTTTTGATGCCGGGCAGTTTAAAAACATTGTTTCACTCTATGAAAAAAAGACGGCTTTACTTGAAAAATCGTTTAAGGACAACCTTGAATTTCAGCTCATTATTGCACAAGCTTACTTAAATACCGACCAAGAAACCAAAGCGGTGACCCTATTTACCGCGTTAGCAGAAAAGCATCCAGATAACGAACAAGTTGCTTATTACACAGCCCTCTCCTTTATACAAAATAACCAGCCCGAAAAGGCCATTGGTTTTATTGACGAATGCCTTAAAAAACCAATTCTTCATACCAAATACTTCCTGTTCTATTTCCTTAAATCAAAAATTTACCTGCAAATTCAGCAGCCCACTCAGGCCCTGGCCATGATCGAAAAAAGCTTAGAAGCATTTCCCAAATTTGATCGCGGATGGCTCTTTAAATCAATTCTTCTTGAACAACAAGGTAAAATTAATGAAGCTATTTCTGGTTATAAAAAATTCTTAGATCTTGTTGGCAATGAAGAAACAATTGAAAAGCAACTCGTTCAACTTCTTTTTTCACAAAAACGCTACGACGAAGCGGCTCATTATCTAAAAAAAATGAAGAGCCATCTTCCAGAATATCATTTTGACTTAGCGCTCATCGAATTTAAGGCGGGCAATTATATCTCGGCACTTGAACACATTGACGCATGTCTTGCCAAAACAGCCGACTATAAACAAGCACGATTACTTAAAGTTGAAATTCTTTTGGCACAAAAAAACACCACCGGCGCACTGGCCTTTTTACAAAGCTGGCTTGCCCAAAATCCTCAAGATAATTTTGTCATCCACACGATCTTATTATTAAGAAATTCGGGCATTTCGCGCGGGGCGATTATTAAGGCTATCGAAGATGTTAATAGTGCAAGTACACCATCGCTTGGCCTCCTGAGCGCGCTGGCCGATTTATGCATCGAAGATGGCGACTATAAGCGCGGCATTGTTTATTATCACAGCATTTTCAACCTCGCCCAAGAAGACGAACTTAAATCGAAAATTCTTTATCATATCGCCTATGTTTTCTTCTCGGTAAAAGATTTCAACAATCTTGATCTGTTTATACCAAAGGCGCTGAATTTTAAGGCCATATCCCCCAACTTGTACAATCTTATCGCATTTTATTACGTTCAAACAAATCAAAACTTAGATAAAGCGCTCGTCTTTATCGATAAGGCACTTGAAGTTGACCAAAATTCACCTTATTATTTAGACACCAAAGGGCTTATCCTTATTAAACTAGGAAAACAACATGAAGCGCTTGAGGCGTTAGACAAAGCATTAACGATCTCTCCTAATGACAAAACGATTATTGAACACGTAGAACTTGCACATGACAAAAAGTAACAATATGAAAAAAGAAACATTACTCGCCGTTGCCAGTGGCTCCGGCGGACATATTTTACCGGCGCTTATCGCAGCTCGTTCATGGCATCAAAAACATCCACAGGGAAGCATAATATTTTGCACAGGGACCTCGTCACTTGACAAGAAAATTCTTGGAAATTACCCATTTCTTTCGTCAATCATTCATTTTGCCATGACTAAATTCTCGCCTAAAAAGATTTGGCTTTACCCGGCAATTATTCTTCAAGTTCTTTGGGCTCTGAGCAAAAGCCTATTGATAATCATCAAATATCGCCCAACAACAATAATCAGCACCGGCGGACTTATTGCCATACCTTTGTGCTTAGCGGGAAGATTACTTGGAAGCCGCATAGAGGTTTATGAATTAAATGTTGTGCCCGGCAAGGCGGTCAAACTTCTTATACCGCTAGCGCATGTTATCTATATACCATTTCACGCAGCACAAAAATATTGCCATGTTTTTGGCATGAGTTTTGAACATAAATGCCGGCATTGCGCTTACCCTATTAGATTTACCGGACAAGATAAGCGTATTGATAAAGCGGCCGTCATTAAAAACATTAATACGGTATTCAATACGGAGACCATGCCGTTTACAGCTAACCGCAAAACAATTTTTTTATTGGGCGGATCACAAGGTTCGCTCATGCTCAATAATGCACTTAAACACTTTTTGCAACAGGGGACAAGTGAAGCGGATCGAAAATCAATCCAGATAATTCATCAAACCGGAAATGTCGGCAATTTTGATTGGGGCGCGTTTTATCAAAAGCTTGGCCTCCCTGCTTTAACATTTTAATATTACGAACACGTTAAAGACTTTTATGGTCTTGCCGACCTTGTTATCTGCCGTGCCGGCGCCGGAACAATTTTTGAAGTCGCCTTTTTTGGCAAACAATGCATTGTTATTCCACTCATTGCAACCTCAACAACCCATCAAGTTGATAACGCACGGGAAATAGCAAAGCAATATCCACACCTTTTTACCATGCTCGAACAAAATATGGTAGATAAAAAGCCACACATATTTCATAAAACCATTTTCGAGAAGCTTAATAGAATGGATCATCGATCACATCGATGATGACAAGAACAGAGACGCCGGGGTATCCTTTTTTCCCAAAAATTTGTATCATGGTGACGGTTATTAAAAACGAAGGAGTTTTGCATGTTACCACGAATTTTGCATATTTACGGACCACTTTGGATCCATTCGTATGGCGTTATGATAGCAGTTGGTTTTTTGGTCTTTTTATGGCTCACCTACAATCATCCAAAGCGCATACAATTGGTCTCAGGCGAACAATACCTTAACGTTGTTTTTCTCGGACTTCTTGCCGGCATTATAGGCGGAAGACTCTTATTCGTTTTTACCGAATGGGAACACTTTTTGCATTCCCCATTGGAAATTTTTGCCCTCTGGGAACCTGGATTTACGGTCCTTGGGTCAATCATTGGCGTTTTGATTGCCGTTCCAATGTACCTCGTCTATCACCGCATAAAACCCCTCCAGCTTATGGACCTTGCATGCCAATATGCGCCGCTTATGCAGGCAATTGCCCGGTCTGGGTGTTTACTTGCCGGCTGCTGTTATGGTAAAATTGCTGCAGACCTTCCTTGGTCAATAACGTTTAGTAACCCAGACGGTTTTGCACCACTACACTTCCCGCTTCACCCAACTCAAATATATCTCGGACTTGCCTCGTTCTGCATTTTTATCGTCGTGACCATTATTGCACAAACAAACAAAACAAGGCCTGGGCAAATATCATTTATATACCTTATTCTTGAATCAATATCCCGCTTTACCCTTGATTTTTGGCGCGGGGACCGAGGCCCGTTAAGTGAATTTTCATTAGGATCGTCGGCAAGCCTTACACTTTCAGCTCCTCAAATTTATTCTGTAGTCTTTTTTGTACTCTGCCTTATCGGATTAGTTATTGTAAGCAAGAAAAATAGCACCAAAAAATCGTAATCCCGCAAGGAAAGCACATGTCACTGTTTAACTACATCAAGGCAAACCTGTCTATCGTTGACGTGGTATCCGAATACGTACACCTCAAGCAAGCGGGCGGCTATTGGAAAGGCCCCTGTCCGTTTCATGCCGAAAAAGACGCTTCGTTTACGGTTAGTCCCGATAAACAAATCTTTTACTGCTTTGGTTGCCAGGCCTCAGGTGACGTTATCGCCTTTATCGCCAAAACAGAAAATTTGTCTCAAATAGAGGCGGTCCACCATATCATCGATCGCTACAAAGTAGCCGTTCCCAATGATCTTCTCCAAAAAGTTGGAGCCTCTTCACAATCCATAAAAGAAAAAGATGCCTTTTTTAATATATGCACAACAATTGCGACATGGGCACATGAACAATTATTGCGTAATCATCACGCAACAAGCTATCTGGCGCAACGAGGCCTAACCACCGAAATCAATACCCTATTCAATGTCGGCTATTTTCCTGGAGGCGTGAACAACCTTAACGCTTTTTTAAAATCAATAGCAAAAGAAGGTATTCTTGCCAAAGATCTTCTCGAATACGGTTTTTTAATGGAGGGGCGCGCACAGCTTTATTCATCATTTGAAGAACGCATCATTTTCCCCATCCGCGACAACCTGGGAAGATACTGCGGCTTTGGCGGACGCATCTTTAAAAATGGCGACGAACGAGCAAAATACTACAATAGCAAAGAATCTGATGGCTTTATAAAGGGAAAGATCTTATTTGGGTTTGATCTGGCAAAAAAATCGATGCAAGAACGTGAATTCGCCTTTTTGGTCGAAGGGTACCTGGATTGCATAACGATGGTTCAGTATGGCTATACCAATACCGTGGCAACACTCGGCACGGCATGCACCCATGAACACCTAAAATTGCTTTCTCGCCATATAAAAACGCTTTACGTCTTATATGACGGTGATAACGCCGGACAAAATGCCATGCTGCGGCTAACTGAGCTGTGTTGGGAAGTTAACCTCGAGCTCAAGGTCATTCAGCTCCCCCCTAAAGAAGATCCGGCATCGTTCTTGGTTGGCAATGGTGACTTGACCCCCTATACCCTCAACGCCCAGGATATTTTCACCTTTTTTGTTCAAGCCCTATCAACAAATTTTTTACAAAAAACCCTATCTGAAAAGGTTACGCTCGCTGAGACATCCTTATTCAACAGGCCGCAACAATCATGCAACTCCCTATTCAGTCACTTAAGGCGCTTACACTCAAACAAAGAAGTCGGCACTCTCGCGAGGAAGCTCGGGCGACAGTTACCCCCCCCCCGCCGCCACCAGAACCCCAACCACAAGAGCAAGACGTTTCTATTCTAGAAGAAAAAATATTTTCTGTTATAATGAACAATATTGGCAAAAACAATACGTCACTTATAATAGACCACGAATTGCTACCTTACTTTTCGACTCGTATACAGACACTGCTTAAAACATATGAATTAGTCAAGCAACAAGGAACAGGAAATCTCTGGAATGCCTTTCTTGACGAATTAGATGAGCAGACAAAGTCTTGGGTTGTTCGAGTAAGTTTAAAATATGACGAAACCACTTGTTCAGAGTCGTTTGAGCAATTGGTCGCACGTTTTTGCAAGCTTAATTGGAAAAACATCGTAAAAGAAATTAAAGAAGAAATTCAAGCAGCACGGGCAATAAACGACGTAGAACGCCTTAACGAAATACTTGGGACTTTCTTAAAACTTAAACAGGGTATCCAAAGCAGGGGACTTATATGACAAGAGCACGTTTCAAAAAAAACCGGGGCAAGGCGGTAAAACAAACCAAAACAGCTAAAACCGTTACACAAAAAAAAACGGTTACCAAAAAAGCTAAAGCTTCGCATGCACCATCGCGCGCAACACAAAAAAAAGTTAAAAAAACAATAAAAAAATCCCCTACAAGCAAAAGCAAATCAGCCAGCAAATCGCTCAAAAAGATGGTAAAAAAGGTTGCTCCAAGCAAAGGCCGCATCATCAAGAAAGCAGCTCCCTCAAAAGCAAAACCTATGCTTAAAAAAGCTGTTCCGGCTAAAAAAGCAACCAAACAGATTGCCAAAAAAATCATCCTGGCCCCAAGCAAAACCCCTGTAAAGAAAAACGTCATCAAGCTTGCGCCCGTTGCACAAAAAAAGGTAATCAAGCCTATTCCGCCAATCCAGGCAGTTAAAGTACCGGTGGTAAAAAAACCAACACCTAAAGTACTCCCAGTTACCCAGAAGGCTCCTGCCATCAAGGCAATAGTCCCCGCAACGCCCAAGCAACCAGTCCAAGTCGCGGTGCCTGTACAAACAGAAATCGTAACTAAACCGGTGGTAGCAAAAGCCAAAGCACCCCAAAAATCAAAAGCCGTACTCAAAAAAACGGTAGCCCCTAAGGAAGAAGTAAAAAAAGCAACCTTCCAAATGGATGATGAAATGAGGGATAGTTCTGACGGGGATGAAACGGCCGATATTATCATTCATGAAACCGAAGATCACGCCGTTAACTCAATTAAAAGCATTGAGAAACAAGTCGAACTTTTGCTTGAAAAAGGCAAAAGTGATGGCGTCTTAACCTATGAAGAACTGCTTTCGTTCACCACGAAGCATAAAATAAGCGAAGAAGATTCAAACGAGTTGCTCCGTTTATTAGAAAAAGAAAACGTCGATCTTATTTCGCAAGAAGAATTAGAATCGATGCCCAACGATTATGAAGCAATTTTGGAAACAACAGGCGAAGAAACTGCTCAAGCGTACGACCCCCTGAAAAAAAATATCGAGACCTCTATCGAGCATATCGAAATGGCCGGCGACCTTGACGAAGACTCTGAGCTCGAAAAGCTAAAAAGCCTTAGTGAACCTAGTCAGCTCAATGATCCGGTAAAATTATATCTCAAAGAAATAGGCAAAATCCCCCTGCTTAATAAAGTAACTGAAAAAGTTATTGCCGATAAAATTGCCACTGGAAAACGCGAATCAACCGAGTCGATTTCACAATTCCCTTTTGTTGCAAAAGAATTAATGAGCTTGGAAGAACGATTAAATAGAGAACCTCTCTTTTTAAAAGAAATAATTCAGTTCTCAGATTTTGACGAAGATAACTCGCCTAAGTTTGAAGAAGAACGTCAAAAGCTTGTTAAACAAATTAATTACATTAAAGATCTTGTTGCTAACGAAGACAAAATTTATCGATCTTACCGTAATTTGTTAAGCGATGAATCAAAGAAAAAAGAAATGTTTGCCGCGGTTGAAGACAATCGCAACCAAATTGTCATCGCCATTCGCAATATAAAACTATCGAATAAGCAAATTAGAAAATTTGGCAAAAAAATAGAAAAAATTGTCTTTAAGATTCAAGAACGTGAAGATGACACAAAGGTTTGCGAGGAAAAACTTAAGTTTTACAAAGGCTTAAAAAATCCAAAACCTGATGATCTTGAGCAAATACTCCAACTTGAAACGAGCATTAAAAGCAGCCAAAAAATTGTCAAAAAGACTGAAGCCGAAACAGCTCTGACGAAGGAAAAGATTCTTAAGCTTTTTAAACAATACGCCATTGCTCAACGCAAAGACAAAGAAGCAAAAGACGATTTGGCACGAGCAAACCTTCGTTTGGTTGTTAACATCGCAAAAAAATATATCAACCGCGGACTCCACTTTTTGGATCTCATCCAAGAAGGAAATATAGGGTTGTTAAAAGCGGTAGAAAAGTTTGAATTTGAACGTGGCTTCAAGTTTTCAACCTATGCAACATGGTGGATCAGACAAGCAATTACTCGCGCAATCGCCGATCAATCACGTACCATCCGCGTACCGGTACACATGGTAGAAACACTCAGCAAAATCAATAAAATTACGCGTAATTACGTCCAAGAAATAGGGCGTGAACCAACATTCGCTGAACTTTCTAAAGAACTTAATCTTGATGAAAAGAAAATTAAAAATATTATCAAGATCTCCAAGGAACCTGTTTCGCTTGAAACACCAGTTGGTGATAGCGATGACACGTACTTAAAAGACTTTATTGAAGATGAAAACGAATATTCACCAGTTGACGCAGTTGTAAATGAAGACCTTAAGGAAAAAGTCCGAGAAATTCTTAAGTCACTTACACCACGCGAAGAAAAAGTCTTGAAAATGCGTTTTGGTATCGACGTTGCCTCTGAGCATACCCTTGAAGAAGTTGGCAAAGATTTCTCTGTTACCCGTGAACGTATCAGACAAATAGAAGTCAAAGCCTTGCGCAAACTACGGCATCCATCTCGCGCAAAAAAACTGCAAACATTCTTTGAAAAAGAATTTGACGGGTCAACCCCTCAAAATTCAAATGACGTCATAGAATAAGTATATTCACATAAGGCCTCCATCTAAAAAATGGAGGCCTTTACTCATTAAAGCCATGAAAATCTTCCATCTCATAACTAGTTTAAAAATCGGTGGGGCCGAAAGCGCTTTGGTCAATTTCCTCGGTGCAGCCCAACAAAATCCCCATGAACATATCGTTGCCTTCTTTCACCAAGGGCCAAATATCGAACGGCTCAATGCTCTCGGCATTACTACCTATCACATAACGGGCAAGTTTTTTTATGGCGACCCCCTTGGGCTCTGGCGAATTGCAAAACTTATTAAACAAGAAAAGCCCGATCTCATCCATAGCGCCTTATGGTCTGCCAACATAATCGGGCGACTCCTGGCAAAATATTTTAAGATCCCCATTATCTGCGATATCCATGGAAATAGCATTGACGAGGGAAAATTAAGAAACTGGCTTGATCGCAAAACATTTGCCTATGCAACAAAAACAATTGCCGTCTCAACCTCAACACATAATGCATACAACGCCAACATTATCGCCCCGCTCAATAAACCCAAGCTCACGAATAACTTAATCACCATCAATAACGGCATTGATTGCCCGTCGGTTTGTTTAAAGGCACAAAAAAACAAGCTTAAGCGTGCTGATTTTGCCCTTAGCGACAATGATTTTGTTATCGGCGCACTTGGCAGACTTGAGCCCATTAAATCATACGACGTGCTTATTAAGGCCTTTGCTGAGTGTGCTTCGAGTGTAAGAAACGCACACCTCAAGCTCCTCATCGTTGGTGGCGGCAGCCAAGAACAAGCCCTCAAGAATTTATGCGCAAATCTGGCGATACGAGACAAGGTCATATTTACAGGGTTTCGTAGCGACGCTATAAGTTTCTACCCCTTATTTGACTGCTTTGTTCTCTCTTCGCAAAGCGAAGGATTATCGATAGCACTGCTCGAAGCGTTGTGCTTTGGCCTTCCTATTGTCACAACCAATCAAACAACTGAGCACGACGTCATCGAAAATGAGGTCAATGGGCTTATCGTACCGCCCAACAACACCCAAGCGCTCGCGCTGGCGATAAAAAGGCTATTTGAAAACAAAGAAAAATGTGTCTCCATGCAACAAGCAAACAAACAACTCGTTGCCAATAAATTTTCGTTAACACAAACGGTCACCGCATACCACACCACCTACACCAATATTTTCATGGAAATCGATGCTAAAAACAAAGTTCTTTTGTAATTTTTAAGCAAAATTCTTGCTGTATAAAAACATCTTCCTCGCTCCTAAATTCACACACCCAGAAAACCTTCTAGTGGCTTAATCGTAATAATTTTTTCCCAAAAATCCTATTGCATTTTTCAGGTTGCTGGTGTAAGATAAAATAATATTAATTAGATAACCTCCATTTCCCCTGTCCAAGACGTTCGTCTGGATGGGGG
>CAZLQB010000014.1:0-15165 GCA_964561585.1 uncultured Pseudomonadota bacterium | reverse complement strand
CAATTATTGCAATAATCGAAGACAACCCGTCCATAACATCAACTAAATTAAACGCGTTAATAACCGACAACATCCAAAAGCCCGAAAGCGCCATATTTGCATACGACGAAAGAAAGGTTGATTTAAGCGAAAAGCCACCCTTTAAAAAACAAAGCACAGCACAAAGTTGTCCGACCAATTTTTGCCCAGGCTTAAGCACTTTAAGATCATCCACAATACCCGTTAACAATAATACGGTTGTTCCCAATAACAACCAAAGTAGGGTATTTTCAAACGGATATGCAAGCGCAAGGGTTACAATAAATCCGGCATAAACAGCGATTCCTCCAAAATAAGGAACCGGCGCCTTGTGACACTTAATTTTTCCATCCGGGACATCAAGAATTTTGAAACGAAACGCTGCTCGCGTAATAATTGGAATAAGATAATAAGTTAATAGAAAAGCAAAACCACCAGAAAAAATATGTTTTATAACAAGATTTTTCATGCTACTCCTTCCCTTTTTTCTCCATCTTCATCACTATAAAGCGCCAACCACTCCTTTAAGCGGCGCCTATGAGAAAAAATCAACTCATCGTCATGGGTCAAATAATATGATTTATCTTTGCATTTAAATGAGTAATAAAATGACTATACTCTTGCTGGGATAAAAATTCAATCGAAACAGGCGCAATAAAAAATTTATGGAGCGCATCCCCATGATATTGCTTTAAAATCAACTCAATTTTTGTCCAGTCCTTAGTGGTCGTTAAAACACCAGCAAGCCCATATTCATGCATCAAAGAAAGAAGAAACTCAACATCTTTTTTATCGTAGCGATAATGATCTGCAAATTCAACCGTTTTACCAATAGCTATTCCTAAATCACTGATACTCTTAACAAATCGATCAAAAGATCCAATGCCAGCGAAAACTAAAAAGCGCCTTCCTTGCATAAACGATGACGCTACTGCACTTCCATCGGCACAAAAAAGATTGCGTACAACATGCTTAACACACACAATATTTGACGGTAAAAAACGGGGTAATAATTGTTCTTTAATTTCGTGTAACCGATCAAGAGAAACGCAATCAGCATGAGTCAGCATAATAAGATCAGCCCGCCCATAGTCCTTTTCACGCAGTCGCCCAGCAGGCAAGCAATGACCATTATCAAAAGGCGCACGAGCGTCTAACAACAAAATTTCATAGTCTTTTTTTAACTGATGATTTTGATATGCGTCATCAAGAATTATGTAGCGCGGTTTTTTCGCACAACTCCGCATAATAAGATCGCAAGACTTTTTGCGATCACCCCCAACAACAACTGTGCACCCCAACTTGCTCGCATGCATAATAGCCTCATCACCTGCAGCCTCAACACCCGCAAGAATATGCGCTCCGTCACTCACCAAAAGGTTTTTTTCGCTAGCATTAACCCGACCATAACCACGCAAAAGAACGGCGCATGAGTCAGCGCCAAGGTATTCAGCCAAAAAGGCAACAGCTACCGATTTACCCGTGCCCCCTGTCGTTAAATTTCCAACCGAAATCACACGAAAGGAATCAACCTCAAAGCCGCCGCGCTTCTTGCGTAACCACTGATTAACACAAAAAAGCAGGTTATATACTTTTTCAAAACAACACAAAACAAAAAAGGCGAAGTGGCTTGCCCAAGAAAGACGTTGCTTTTTTCTTGTAGCATCCCATAAGGCTTGCACAAAAGAAGCAACCGAATATCGCATTGATCTAAAACTCATAACACACAACCAATCCAAGCAAAAAGGGCTGAATTTGCATCAGCCCTTTTCATTGATTTTTATCGTTACATAATATTATTGATAACGATTATTTTTGTTTTTCTTTTACCTGCATATAACTTAAAACGGTGTCGCCCTCGGCCCAGTCGTTGAAGTTATCACATGTAAAGCCGCATTCGAAACCAGAATGTACTTCCTTGACCGGTTTTTTGTCGCGCTGCAAACTGGATACTTTGCCTTCTCCTATTTTTCTGCCATCGCGCATACAAACAACTTTATGGTCGCGAGCAAGTATACCGTCACGCATATAACAACCGGCAATAACGCCAGTGCCTTTAATGTCGAATATTTTTTTGACAACGGCCTCGCCAACCTTATTCCAAACAATCTCTACTTCTTTTTTGCTTTCAAGCATCTTTTCGAGCTCTTCAACAAGATGGTAGATTATCTGATGGAGAATTACCGTAACATTTTTTTGTCGCGCAAGGGTAACCGCATTCTTTTCTTGTTTAACAAGAAGGCCTACAATTATCGAATTGGTATTCTCGGCAAAATCAATATCACCTTCAGAAATATCACCAATCCCAGAAGCCACAACGTGAATTGGGCATTTAACTTCTTTGCCTAATTTTGAAAGCTTTTCAATACACCCTGCCAACGCTTCCTTTGATCCACGGGTATCTGTTTTAATAATCAAATTGATGCTTCTTGGTTTTTTGGCACCAGCCTGCAATATTGTCTGGACAGAGCCATTATCAGCGGGCATTGTCTGTTCCGCTAATTTATTTGCTTTTGCCTTGGCATAAACATCTTGAGAAACAACAACGAGCCAATCACCCATAGAGTTAAATGAGTCGAACCCAACAACTTGCGCTGGAACAGATGGGCCGATGCTTGGAACCTTTACGCCCAAGCTATTGATAAGCAATCGAACTTTACCGGTGCTTCCACCGCATGTAAAGTAGTCGCCAAGCTTAAGGGTGCCTTCCATGCAAATAACCGTTGCGACAGGTCCATATCCGCGCTCAACTTTTGACTCAAGAACAAATGCTTTAACTGGAGCCGCTGGATCTGCCTTGAGCTCCATAAGTTGTGATTGTAACACAATTAACTCAAGCAAATTATCAACGCCCTGTCCTGTTTTTGCAGAAATCGGAGCAACGATGGTTTGACCGCCCCAATCCTCAGGCATTAATTCATGCTGAGCCAACTGGCGCTTAATTGTTTCAATTGCGGTAGGCGCCTGCATTTTGTCAATTTTATTTATAGCTACAATAATAGGTACTTCTGCCGCCTTGGCATGCTTAATAGCTTCTACCGTTTGAGGCTTTATGCCGTCATCGGCAGCAACAACAAGAACGACAATATCGGTCACGCGTGCGCCGCGTTCACGAATATATGAGAAGGCTTCGTGTCCAGGGGTATCAAGAAATACAATTTTGCCATGCGTGCTTGAAACTTCATACGCGCCTAAATGCTGCGTTATTCCACCCTTTTCTGAGCCCGCAACGTTCATTTTGCGAATGTAATCAAGCAACGTTGTTTTGCCGTGATCAACGTGCCCCATAACAACAACAACCGGCCAACGAGTGACCTGGTGCGCTTTTACTTGAGCCTTTGATCCAGCCTTAATACCAAACGATTCGGTTGACTGAGCGGCAACCGCAACCAATGTCTTAATACCAAACGTGTCAGCCAAACCCTTGATAATGTCCGGAGCTAAAACATAATTTCTATTACAGACCATCCCCTTTTTAAGCAGAGCCATAATAAGCTCGCCAGAGGACTTACCCAACAAATCAGCCGCCTCGAATAATGGCATCCCGCGATCGAGTACAACCTGCGTTACTACCTTCGGCGCAGCTTCTTCAACTGCTCTTGACCGCCTTCTGCGCGATCTTCTTCTAAATGGGCGGGGTCCGCCAGCATCAAAACTGCGCTTAACTAAAAAGCGATCAATTTTCTCTCGCCCCCTGCTTAATGCATCGAGATTAAGTTCTTCTGTGATAATCTCTGGAGCACTCCCAAACGTAACTTTTTCAAAAATTGCTTTTTCTGCAGATGTAATCGTAGGCGCAGGGATATTCGCCAAAGCGTTTACAGCTTTTAATTCGGATCCCTTTTCAACTGAAACAGTTCCCACAAGCTTGCCTTCCTCTTTTTTGTGCACGTCCATCACAGGCTTGTGCGTATGTTCAATGTGTTGTTTAATGGGCTTGGCCACAGGTTCCTTTTTTTCAATTGCCTCTGGTTGTTTTTCAATTTTTTTAGATTTTTCAGGAGCGCCGGAAACCTTGGAGGAATATTTTTTTTTAATTGCAACAAGAGCCTCGTCAGAAAGCACCGCCATGTGACTTGCCACATCAAAGCCGGCATCTTTTAAAAAAGTTAAAAGATCCTTGCTCACTAACCCCAGTTCTTTTGCTATCTCATAAACTCTCATGATTTATTCACCTAAACGCTCTTGGAATAACTAACGATTACTGCGCCCTAGTCGCGCATGCTGTCTTCATCCATCACGTCAGAAGCAGCATCTTCAGTTTCACGTGAACCATCGCTCTTTTCGGTTGGAGCAATGTCTTGTAGTTGAATTTCGAGGTCTACAAGCCGAGAGGCCAGCTTGATATTTTGACCCAGTCTCCCTATTGCCAACGACCGTTGATCTTGCGGAAACCACACAATAGCCAACTCATCATCAACAATTTCAACTCGATCAACTTCGGCGGGCTTAAGACTTCCCCTCACCAAATCCTCGAGAGAGTCGGACCACCCAATAAGATCAATTTTTTCTTGTCCTAGCTCGCGCAATATTGGCTTAATGCGAGCACCGCCAACACCAACACAGGTTCCAACGGGATCAACGTCTTTACTCGTTGATGCAACGATGGCCTTTGTTTTGTAGCCCGGCGTTCTTACAATTTTTTTAACTTCTACAATCCCTTCAAATACCTCGGGGATTTCTATTTCCAGCAAGCGCTTTACAAACTCCGCGCTGGCCCGATCCAAAATCAATTGATAGTCACCCTTGGGAGCGGTAGAAACCTCTTTTAAGAGCGCCCGAACGGGGTGGCCAACACGCAACACTTCGCCAGGAATCAATCCTTCTTGAGGCAATAGAGCCATAACTTCGCCAATCTTAACAGCGAACCCAGCTCTCTCGCGCTTATGAACCATTCCGGTAACAATAGTGTCTTTCTTGTCTTTGAATTCGTCGAAAATGGCAAGCAGCTCAAGCTCGCGGATCTTACCGGAAATAATTTGCTTAGCGGTAAGAATTTCGATGCGACCAATTTGCCCTTCGAACGGAACCATGACCTCGTCCCCAAGCGAACAGGAAGGATCGATGACCCTTGCTTTGCGTTGCGAAACTTCTTTGTCGTCGCAGCTCACAGAAGAAACAACGGTTTTTTTAGCAAAAAGATCCATTTCGCCGGACTTGCGATTATAGATCGCTTCGAGGGTAACCATGGGAAATTTTTTGGCGTAGGCAGCTTTTATGCCGTCACAAACAATGCCAATAATTTTTTCTTTATCCAGCCCGCGCTCTTCTACTAAGTCTTCAATAACATTGGAAAGATTCACTTTTTTTAGCCTTCGTATTGATTTGAACAACCTGACTTTGCCGTCTTTTGGGCTTAACTCAACTGACATTAAACAATGGGTAAGCCTTTCGATAGGAGCAAACAATTATTGCTCATATTAGATGATTTTTTTAGGAAAGTGAAGGGTTTCTTGAGCCCCCCGCCATCTCCTTGGCTTTTGTCCAAGCTTAACGCCTTTTGTGGCCACCTCCTATTCTTCTTTTAATCTTGTTCCTTTTAGGTAAAAGAAAGATAAGAGTAATAAGCAACCGCGTTTTTGTTGATAACTTCGGTAAAAAATGACTGGATGCTTCATTGGTTCATGTTATTCACCCAGGCAAGGGCTGTTGATAACCTGTTGATAACTTGTTGATAACCTGTTGACAAGTTATCAACCACTCGCCGATAGGGCCGCTGGGTGATGCGATTGGAGGCGTTGTCTTTTGGGCGTGCTCGCTGCTCCGACTGGGGCGCGCGATGCAAGGCTCGACAAAAGTTATCAACAAGTTATCAACAAGTTATCAACAAGTTATCAACAATTCAGTCGGCATTGATTGCCGGGCTTTGCTGGCTGGACTAATTCAGCGAGTCAATTTAATTGCTGCCGTGCTTTTTGGTGCAATGCGTATTTGCTGTGATACAATAAAGACTCTTTGTTGCGCCCATTGATTGAGAGTGTTGAAAAAAAGGATGATTTTATGATGAAGTTTCTGGTTGCCATTGTTTTTTCGTGTTGTTTTCTTTGTCCTTGCTGCGCATTGCATGAAATGGTGGTAAAGGCGACCGTTGCGGATTTGCGAGCCTTTGATGAAAAAATAAAAGCCCCTCGTGGGTGCACGCTTGATGATTTGGTTGGGCAACGCAAAAAAGACTCGATGGTTTACCGAGACGCCCCTTCTATTTTTTGTCGAGACAATCCTGGGTTGCTGACCCAGCTACTTTTTGGGGAACGCGTTCTTGTTGAGCCTTGGACTGCTGGTTGGTGCAAGGTTCAGGCGCTGGAGCAGAAAATTTTTTATGAAAACGCGTGGGCTCCCTGTATTGGTTTTGTGGCGGCCGATAAATTGACCGATTCTTTGGTTGATTTTAAAACGTGTCTTGTTGTTATTAAGCCGTGGGCGCTGCTTTATAAAAAAGAAAAAAAATTAAGAAGCGTTCTTAAGCCGCTATCGATTGGTACTTGTTTGTCCGGCGTGAAAAAGGGCGCGCGGTGGTGGATTGTTGATACTCCTTTGGGTGAGGGCGTTGTCAGTGCCTCTGATGTTTATGTGGTTGATGATGGCGATTTTCTCGATATTGAAGCTTTTCGCGCGAGCGTTCTCGACAAGGCAAAATTGTTTTTGGGTGGGCCATATATTTGGGGTGGCTGTAGCGCTTGGAAAGAGCACGCATCGCGGCAGCCTCGCGCCGTAGAAAAGCAAATAACAGGGGTCGACTGTTCAAGCTTGGTGGCGCTTGCATTCCGGGCCAATGGCTTCCTTCTGCCTCGTAATTCCCACAGTCAAAAGCTTGCCTCGATTGCAATTGAAAATGGCTCTGAGCTTAGGCCGGGGGATCTAATTTTTTTTGCCGACGCACAACAAAAGCAACCGCATGTTAATCATGTGGTCTTTTATTGTGGCAAAAATGAAGAGGGTGATGATATTATTTTAGAAAGCTATGGGCGGGCAAGGCCTTTTGGGGTACGGGTTATTGCAACAAAAATGTATCCTCGCCTTAAGGGCAAGGATTTGAGTTCTTTGCAAAACGGACAATCAATGCGCTGGCTTTTAAATGGTAGCGAGGGGCATGAAATTGTTTATTTTGGCACCTTTTTTACTTCAGAAAAGCTGGCAGAAATTCGGCGCAATTTTTTGAATGTTAAGCGAGGTCCTTTAGTTTCTCAATAATTTTTTTCATATCTTCCCAAACGATTTTTTTCGCATCGGGATTTCTTAATAAATATGCTGGGTGATAGGTTGGCATAATGGGAATGCCGTGAAATTCAGTAAAAACGCCGCGCATATTGGTTACCTTGGCATCGCAGCCAACTAGCGCTTGCAGAGCCGTTGCGCCTAGCAGGCAAATGATTTTTGGCTTAATAATTTCTATTTCTTTAAATAAAATAAGCTTTGTGCAGGGATCAACTTCGGCTTGAAGTGGGGCTCGGTTATTAGGAGGGCGACACTTAACAACGTTTGATATATAAACATCTTCGCGTGTTAATTCCATGGCCTGAATTATTTTAGTTAATAATTGGCCTGCTCTGCCAATAAAGGGCCTGCCTAGCCGATCCTCGTCTCTTCCTGGGCCTTCACCAATAAACATTAGCTGCGCATTGGCGTTTCCCTCGCCAAAAACAACTTGGTTTCGCCCTTGTGTTGCTAGTGGGCATGCTTGGCAATTGGTACGGTTTTTTTTGATGATGTCTAATTGGTCCTGGGTGTTTGATTTTGTAGGCAAGTTTTTTTGAATTGCATCCATTTCGGGCCTTTTTTTTAGAGGAGCGAGTTGGTCTTTATAGACAAATCCCTTGGGCTGGTTTTTAAGAAATTGTAAATAAGACAGAAGATGATTTTTGGGTTGGCTATAATCATGAGTGCTCACGGCAATCCTTTGTCTAAAGTAAAATAAGGCAACAACAGGTCAAGTATACTGTTGTTGCCTTATTTTGCCTATGTCTTTACGTTTGGTTTATGGGTTGCGTTTTTTAGGACTGTTTTTTGATGCCAGGATTTCGCTTTTTGTTTTAAAATATTTTGATAAGAACCCGGACCATTTTGTGTTTTTATCAAAAATAGTTTTGAAATATGATGCGTGAATATTGCGCGTTGGAAAGAAGAGCGAAATTCCCCTCGCTTGGCTTAATGCGCTTCCTGCAACATTTGCAATAACCATGCGTTGTAGTATTTCGATCCCTTTTTGTGTTTTTTCTTTAAGTGCGTTTGCGGCAACGGGCTCTTTTAAAAGGTCTCGCGAATTGGTAACACTTTTATAGAGTGCAGCGTAAAACATGCCAAGATCTATATAATCAGGATCGTCAAATTCGAGCGTTGATACTGTGCTTAAGCGAATATCTTTAATGAGTTTTGAGCAGATTGCCCCGCTTGGTGATGAAATTAAATCGGTTAATATTTTTGTTATTTGTGCAAAATTTTCTTCAAAGGCGGGAAGATAGTCGGTCGATATTGCCGATTGCGTGTAGTCAGCATGCGTTGGCTTATATTGTATTGCATACGATTGAACGATGTGTTTTGTAAATGCTTCAGGGGTAAGCGTTCCTTTTGTAAAAGGTGTAAGAACGAGTGAGTAATCGTAGCCTTCGCCAGGCTCAACTTCTTGTGATCCGACTAGATAATTTGCAGCGCTTTTGATTTGCGAGCCAACTTCCACCATTTGCATCATGCACGCATCCATGCATAAAATATCAAGTTTTTTGCCGCCTAATTTTTCTTTACTGATGCGTTCGAGAACAATTTGCAGGTCTTGGTTTGTGAGGTATGTTTCGAAGGTATCATTAAAGGCTATTCCGCGACCATCTTCTGTAAGATTTTTTACGTATTGGCGCGATACTTTTCGATTAAGTTCATATAATCCTGTTTTATTATTGAGAGCAAAAAGTTCATTGCGATGAGCTAAGAAAAACTTGCCCCATATACTTGGATCTTTTATTCCTGATCCATGATTCCAGAGAACGAGGCATTGGTGTTTGGCCGGATAGTTTTGCATGGTCCATAGAATGAAGTTATACAAATTTTCTTGAGTTCCACTAACGCATGATTGTGAGTTGCTAGCATTAAATACAGGTATGGCTGAGTCTTTTTGAATGTAGTAGCGCGTCATTGCTTTTGACCCAAGTTCATCAAGTTGGGCTATGATGTTTATTGATTCTGAGGAGCCTACCTTGAGCATTTGGCGAAGATTAATGAGTGCAAATTGGTGAAGGTTATTGTTTGCGGCAAAGTAGACAATAAAATTCCAATCCTTGGTTTTTGTTGGCGTGGGCGGCAATTTTGATGGTTGCTCGTTTGCAAGGCAAGCGCTGAAAAAAATTATTGTAGCAATGAGTTTTGCGGTGTTTGAAAAAAAACGGTTCATGAAAAACTCCTTTATGGAGGGGTTGAATAGAGGGTGATGTTCCAAATTGGAGCGTAACAAGGGGGGCTTTTTTTTCGCAAGTATTTGGATTTTTAGGGATAGGCAAAGAAGCTTTAAGGTTATTTGTTTTTTTGCATGTAGAGGGATAGCCAGCCAAGGGCAAATGTTAGGCCAAAGGTTAATTGGAAATCGAGGAAGAATAGCTGCGTTGGGTTGAATAAAAGCATGAGCAGGCAAAAAATGGTTAATGTGTGAAAAAAATGTACGTTAAAGTTGAATAAGCGGCCTGCTTCGGTGAGTAAAAAAGAATAATATGCACGGATAAATGGTGTGCTTGTCCAACTTAAAAGGCCGTATGTTCCACAAATCAGAACAAGCAAAAGTCGTTTGATTGTCAGATGCACGGGCAAAAAACTTAATATGAATTTCCAAATAAGAATGAACAAAACAATATGGATTCCCGAGCGCGCAAGGTAATGCGAAAGGCCCCAGAAATTAAATGTTCGGCGCAGTTGGTCGGTACTTTCTGGATCTTTTTTGCCGAGGAATATCAGAGAAAAATAACATGCTGTGCGCGGTGACAGTTGCGTCATAATGTCCTGAAATGTGGCATTTCTGATGGCCCACCAATATCGCCTGACGGTCCATGTTGGATGGGCGAGAATTTCTATACATTTTTCACTGGTGAGAAAAATACTTGAAAGAAAACCTTCCTTAATAAGGTAATCACCATATCCAGGATTGCCAGACAGTGTTTGATGTTGTGGTGACTTAATAATGATATTTTTTATCAAAATGGTGTCGCCGACCTGAATCTTTGTGATATGTTTTACGAAACATTGTAAGGTGAAGGTCTTTGACGTTATTTGGTTTTCTCCTGTTGTCTGGTTAACAGAAAGCTCAAGACATTCGTCTTGTTTCCACCGCGGTTTGCTCGCAAGTTGAACATGTTTATCGGTAACTGTTGCGATGATCGATAGGTTTTTATCGGCAACCTGATTAAGTATTTGTTGAGCGTGTTGTTGTTGCAGGTATAATACTACCCCGCCCGCGCAGAAAAAAAGAGCGCAAAGCGCGATTAAGTTAGTTGTACGCCAAGTTGTAAAACGAAGCAGTAAAAAACCTAATGCGCCAGCAAGCAAGCAAAAAGCTATACAGTAATAGATAATGGCGTCTGGGGCAATTGATTGTACGTAGATTCCTGAGGCAAGGCTTATGAGCGGGAAAAGAAAGGGTGATAATGCGCTAAGTGTTTGCATGGGTGATGGCCGTAATCGTTTGTTTAAGCACCTCGATTTTTTGGCCCGTCGCCAGCTCAAGAATTACCGAATTATTGTTTATAAAAAGGACGATTCCTTGTTGTTTGTTAGCCGTTTTGGCGGTAACCCCCGGCTTAAGTTGTTGATCAATAAGGGTTTTTTGTCGATATTGCTCGCGTTGGGGTTGCACAATAAGCAGGTAGCATCCTGCGCTCAGCGCAACAAGCGGGACGAGGGTTTGGGCTCCCCGGACAATAACCTCGGGAGATAATAAATAGTTTATAACTGAAAACATGACGTTAAGGTGCTTGTTTTTATGGGTTAAGTAAAAATATCGTTGCTCGTAATGGCTGAAAACTATTAGAACAATAACACATTTTTTTAGCATGGGGAATATGATGAAGATAACTCAGATATTTGGACGAGAAATTTTGGACTCACGTGGTCTGCCTACAATTGAGTGCCATCTAGAAATTGAGGGGTTATGGGTGTCGGCCGCTGTGCCTTCAGGGGCATCTGTGGGCAAATTTGAGGCCGTTGAATTGCGTGATGGTGACCATACCCGCTACTTTGGCAAGGGGGTGCTCAAGGCAATAGAAAACCTTGAAAAGGTTATTGGGCCAGCATTGATTGGCCGGGAAGTTGATGTTGTAAATATTGACGCGGTGCTTTGCGAGCTTGATGGAACGCCTCAAAAATCAAAGCTGGGAGCCAATGCTATTTTGGCGGCAAGTATTGCTGTTGCTCGTGCCCAGGCAATTGAAAATGGCATTGAATTATATGATATGCTTGCCCAGCGCTACGAATTTGAACCATCAATGCCTTATTGCATGTTTAATATTTTTAACGGCGGGGCGCATGCTGATAATGGGGTTTCTATTCAAGAATTTATGATCATGCCAATTAGCCAGCCCTCATTTGCCGATAGCCTTAGAATTGCGGCAACGGTTTATCATTCACTTAAGCATGTCCTTAAAAAAAATGGATTGGCAACAACAATTGGTGACGAAGGCGGTTTTGCGCCTCGGTTGAGCGGCACAAAAAATGGTGAGCAGGTAGTTCTTGATTTGCTTATGCAGGCCGTTGAACACGCGGGATATTCACATGAAAGTGTCGTTTTTGCCCTAGATGTTGCTGCCTCGCAGTTTTATAAGCCGGTCGAACAGCAATATGTTGTTAGTGGTCGCCAGCTTAGTCGGCAGGGGTTAATTGATCTATACGTTGATCTTTGCGGGCGTTACCCATTATTTTCGATTGAAGATGGTATGGATGAAGAAGATTGGGATGGTTGGCAGCTTATGACGGCGCAACTTGGCGGCGATTTGCAATTGGTTGGCGATGATATTTTTGTGACCAATTGCGATCGGCTTGAACGAGGCATTGATTTAAAAGCGGCTAACGCTGTTCTTATTAAACCAAATCAAATTGGCACGGTAACCGAAACGATGCTTGCTATCAAAATGGCCAAAGACGCTGGGTATAAAACGGTTGTTTCTCATCGTTCGGGCGAAACAAATGATCCTTTTATTGCCGACCTTGTGGTTGCAACAGGGGCTGGACAATTTAAGGCTGGAGCGCCAGTTCGTGGTGAGCGAGTGGCTAAATACAACCGATTGTTGGAAATCGAACAATTATTGGTGTAGTTGATTAATACCTAAATGTATCTCTTTTTTGTTTTATTGACTGTGATGTTTGGTTTTATTAACTTTACAAAAGATGTGTTTGTGTGGGTGCGTTGATTGGTGTTTATGCGGATATTAAAAAAGGAGAATTTTATGGCCAAGCGGATGATAATTGTGCAAGCGGTTGTGCTTGCGTCTTTTTGTGTGGTCGGTGCGTTATTTGCTCAACCTGCAGCGCTCCAAAAGGAAGTTGGCGGCGCAGTAATTAATGATATAAAGTCGATGCTCAAAACTTCTTACATCGATCTTTTGGCTTCGAGCGAGTTTGCAAATTGGGACGATATTAAGAGTCGGTTTGAAGCTGTTAAGCGTGCAACCGAATCGTTTGAATCAAAATATTCGGCAGAATTAAAAGGAGGCATGGTCGTAGCTCCTGTCCAGGCGCCGGCGCCTGTTGTAGACGTTGCTGTATTGCCACAAATTCCTGCCGTTGAGACTTCGGCTGCGCCTGTGGCCGCTCCGGTTATTGCGCCGCAAGCTCCTGTTGTTGAGCCCATTGCCTTGCCAAGTATTCCAGCTCAGGTTGCAGCGCCCATTACTACGCCTATTGTTTTGCCGGTCGCTCCAACTCAAACTCCGGCTATTGCGCCTATAAGCTTGCCGCTACCTATTCCGGCTGCGCCTGCTCCGATTAGTGTGCCTGCCCCAACGCCACCAGCACCTATAAGTATGCCAATCACAACAACCGAAACACCTGCTCCTGCAGCCGAACCAGTTGGTATGCCAGCTATGGGCGGGATGCCCATGGTTTAACGGCAGAAATGCTTTAAATTTGCAAAAGAGCCTGTGTAAAAGCGGGCTCTTTTTATTTTTATAAACAACGGTAAAATGGTAACTATGTTTTACGAACTATAATTGTATGTCCGGGGGTTATTTTTATGTTTAGCGAATATTATCAAGCAATAGTCGATGTTCCCTATACCTGGTTTGTTTTTGGTGTTTTCCGTAATGAGGATAATTTAGTTTTTGAACGAACGGTGGAAGGGAGTCCGAATATTCTTGAATTTTTTGTTACCAAGGATCAGGAAGCAGAATTTCTGCATGTGATGGACTATCTTGTTAAGGGCGGCTACATTTTGAGCGTTGAAAAGAAGGTTAACCGCTTAAGCATTACGTAACGTTTGCGGTGATTTGCAATTTGTCACCAATCGTAAAATAAAAAAATAGAGGTCATTGTGATTTCAGCGCCATTTTTGTGAATGTTATAGCTTTTGTTATGTAATTTTTTTATATTACTAAAGTGAAAGCACAGAAGCTTACAGGGTTTATTGATGGCGGGGGATCTAATAAAAGGATTATTCATGGCACACAAAGAGAATTATAAAACAATTTTGCAATCTATAGGCAATACGCCGATTGTTCGGCTTGAATTAGATGTTAAACCAACGGTTTTGGCTAAATTAGAGTTTGCAAATCCCGGTGGAAGTATTAAGGACCGATCCGCATTATTTATGGTTGAGCAGGCCGAAAAAGATGGGCGCTTAAAACCCCATGGAACTATTGTTGAGGCATCCTCGGGCAATCAAGGCATAGCGTTGGCAATGATCGGTGCTATTAAGGGGTATCGCGTTATTATAACGGTGCCTGACCGTACAGCTATAGAAAAGGTTGCCATATTGCGTGCTTATGGGGCCGAGGTGCATGTGTGTCCAAATACTGATGATCTTCATGATCCTCGTGGTTATCACGCCGTTGCAGAGCATTTTGCCGAAGCAATACCTGGTGCATTTATGCCTAATCAATATTTTAACAAATCAAACCCGCTTGCACATTATTCCACAACTGGGCCAGAAATTTGGCAACAAACCAATGGTACAATAACACATTTTATGTGTGGCGCTGGTAGTTGTGGGACGATTTCTGGTGTTGGCCGCTATCTTAAAGAACAAAATCGGAACGTTAAAGTTCTTGGCGTTGATGCCGCAACCTCTGCATATTCCAGCAAGGATCCAAAGGCTTACCAAGCCAAAGGTATTGGTATTGATGTTATCAGCGATACTTTTGCTAAGGAATATATTGACGAAATTTTGCCGGTAAGCGATGAAGATGCTTTTACCATGACTCGCCGATTGGCCAAAGAATATGGCTTATTGGTTGGTATAAGTAGCGGAGCCGTAATGCATGTTGCGCTTGAATATGCCAAAAATCTTCAGGAGTCTGATATATTGGTCGTGATTTTGGCAGACTCTGGTAAATCGTATTTAAGCAAAGTGTTTATGAATAAAGATGCGGCTCAAAAAAAGAGTTGCTGTTAATTCGCTTGTCGCTATTTCACCCAGGAAAAAAGGAAAACAAAGAACATGTTAAAGCACTTTATTAAGTATCAATCACTTGGCAATGACTTTGTTTTGTATGATTGGTACAAAAAACCTCTTGTTTTTGTTGAAAACACTCTTAAAGATACGGGCTGGAATAGGTTTGTTGCTGAGGTATGTGATCGACATTTTGGAGTTGGTGCTGACAGCGTGTTAATTGTAAAAAGCACAACAGAGTCAAGTTTTCCTGAGATGCTTATTTTTAATGCAGATGGCAGCCAAGCCGAAATGTGTTTGAATGGCTTGCGTTGTGTTGCGCATTATCTTTTTACTCAGCATGGTTTGCAACCATCGTTTAAAGTTAAAATAGGCCCGCGCGTTGTTGAATGTTCAATGACCGTTGATAAAAGCAAAAGCGATTATGTGGAAGTTACCACAATAATAGACGGTGCTTTATACCAAGAAAAAACGACGCTAAAAACAGCAGTCGGTGATTTTGAAGGTCACGTTATTACGGCGGGTAACCCGCATTTTGTTATTTTACAGCAATGCGAGCTTTCATGGTTAACAGA
>CAZLQB010000013.1:0-15229 GCA_964561585.1 uncultured Pseudomonadota bacterium | reverse complement strand
TAATTGCAACGATAGCATTTTTGGGTATCGCTTTTTTGAGTGGAAAATATTTAGTAAGTCTTTTGCTAATTGCTTTTTTAGGTGCGATTTGTGCTTTTTTTTGGCATAACAAACCGCCTGCAAAAATTTATTTAGGTGATGCGGGATCTCTGTTTATTGGCGGTTTTTTGGCAGCTATTCCATTGCTGCTTCCGTGGAGTGATTCGGTGTATGATGTGCATTATACACCAGTCATAATTTTGGCGGTTCCGCTTCTTGAAGTATTTTTCTTGATTGTTGTTCGAACAAATCTTGGCATCCCTTTTTATAAAGGAAGCCCTCATCATTTTTCTTTGTATTTGCAGCGCAAGGGATGGAGTAAATGGGATATTCTTTTATTTTCTGCTTTTATGGGGATGCTTTTTGCTGGGCTTGGAATTGCTCATTATGTAAAGGCATTGTCATTTACTCCCATGTTTTTGGCAGGATTGATGATATTTGTTGCATGGTGTTTGATTATTTTTACGCAGCTATTTAATAGAGCGCAAAAAACAGAAAATAATTAAGCGACAAAGTTTTTGAGCTCTTCTATTTCTTTTTTCCAGAGAGACATTTCTGCATCTGTTGGCGTTTCTAAAATTTTTGGAACAGTTATAAGATTTTTGTCATTCATAATCAGTCTAAATGTTTCCAGCGGAATTTTGCCTTCACCAAGAGGCGTGTGTCGATCAAGCTTTGAACCGAGATCGCCTTTAGAGCCATTAATGTGTATTGCTTTAAGATGGGATAAGCCAATAACTTTATCAAAATGAGCCATTGTTTTTTGGTAAGCGCTTTCGCTGCTTATATCATAGCCGGCGGCAAAAATATGGCACGTATCGATGCATATTCCTATCCGTTTTTTATCATCACACAAATCACGAATTTGTTTTAACTGTTCAAACGTGTAGCCAATATTTGTTCCTTGCCCGGCCGTTGTCTCAAGAATAATTGAAACAGATTTATCTGTTTGCTGCAAAACGGTGTTAAGGTTTTTGGCAATGCGGTCAATTGCGCTTGCCTCTCCGGCACCCAAATGTGCGCCAGGATGTAAAACAAGGAGCGGGATGCTGAGTTGCGCGCAGCGTTGCATTTCGTGCAAAAGAGACTTAACTGATTGTTCTTCGGTGCTTGTTTTGTTTGATCCAATATTAATAAGATAGCCGGCGTGTGCCATTACTATTTCGATGGTTGTTTTTTTTGTGCGTAGCTTAAACTGGTCGGCGGCGTCTTTTGTAATAGGTGAGCCTTCCCAGGTTTTGCTGCTTTTGGTGAAAATTTGCATGGCGGTACAACCAATTGATTCGGCGCGATCAAATGCAAGATGAAGTTCTTTAGCGATTGAAACATGAGCGCCAATAAGAATATTTTTTTTCATAAATTAGAATCCTTGATCAAGGGTTTGGAGTGGGGCGGTAAAATAATAGTGGAGTTCTTTGGGTAGCGTTTTGTAATCCACTTTTGCAGTAAGTTGAGCATAGTCACCAGCGCTAAAGGAGTTCCAAAAGAGAACGGTTTTGTTTTTAAGTGTTCCTTTTTGTGCGTGATCAACAAGCGCTGCAAATGTTTTACCTGTGTAGGTTCCCTCGAGTTTTATGTTTTCTGTTGAACAAAGAAGTTTTATTGCCGCTGCTGTTTCGTCGGTGATTGCCGCATATTGAGGTCCGGCAAAATCATTTTCAAGTGCGATATCTTTTTCGGTAAATTTAAAAAGAGGGAAATTATTGTCACAGGCATGGAGGTGCGCCGCTGTTTTATTAATTATTTCAAGCAAGAGCCATGATTTATGTTCGGGTGTCATGCTTATGCGTACCGGAACAACTTTGATGGGAAGATTGGCTGCCTTGAGGCCAAGAATAATGCCTGCCGCCATACCGGTCGAACCCAGGGTGATATAAATTACATCAGGCATTGGCATTAAGCCGGCTTCAATTTGTTCTTTAAGTTCAAAGGCGGCATTCACAAATCCAATATTGCCAACTTCGTTTGATCCGCCCATGGGGATGTAATAAGGGACTGGGTGATTGTTTTTGTTGAGTTCGCGTGCAAGTTTTGTAATGGCTATATCTCGTTGTGCTTCCGATCCAAAATAGTGAATATCGGCGCCAAAATAGAGGTCGAGTAAAAGGTTGCGGCGGGCATAGCCTGTTGGTATTTGGGGTGCAAGCATAATGATGCTTTTAAGTCCGGCTTGTTTGGCATAAATGGTTGTTGCAAGTGCGTGGTTTGATCCTGCATCACCAACGGTAAGAACCGACGTTGCATCAAATGCTAGGGCGTCAGCCAAAAGGAATTCAAGTTTTCTGACTTTGTTGCCGCCTGGCAAAATTGTTCCGTCGGGTAATTGTGTTCCGCTGAGGTCATCGCGTTTGATATAAAGGTTTTTGGTGCCAAGAGCGGCCGAAAGTTTTTCTGCGTTATGCAATGGTGTTGCAAGTGTGCCGAGTTTAATATAGGGAATTTTTTGTTCAAGCATGGGGAATGCTTTGAAGAGGGGGATGGTTTGTATATTTACTGTTTTTGCATGTGCCATGAACAATATTCCTAATAATGATGCAATTTTTACCAACTTCATCTCAATCTCCCTTTTATAAATTTATATTTAGAATAATCAGAATAACATGATTAATCTTTTTTATAAGTAGGGTTGAGATGACATTTGTGATCCGTTTATCTCTATAATTGTCCCATATTTCGGGGCATTTGAAAAATGGGGGGTCCGGGTGATTTTGCGTTAATTACAAGTTGATAATTTGGCGATAATTAAATCTAATTTTTTTTCTGAGAAAATCTTAGTGTGTTGCTATTAACTAGTAGTTGATTTTTTATGGTTTGCCCATATAATTAAATCCTGAATTTGAACCTAAAAAAGGTGGTTAGATAGTTAGTAACTCTAACGGCTGTTCTTTTTAACATCATTTTATAATTTCGGAGGACAGGAAATGGCAGCAATAATTAAGCCTCTTTATGATAGAGTTTTGGTAAAGCGCCTTGAGAGCGAGCAGGTTTCTACAGGGGGTATTATTATTCCAGACACAGCTCAAGAAAAAACTCAGGCGGGAACCGTTATTATGGTTGGCGATGGCAAATTACTCAATGATGGGTCGCTACGTCCATTAAACGTTAAAAAGGGTGAAGAAGTACTTTTTGGTAAGTACTCTGGAACCGAAGTTAAGGTTGGAGGTCAAGAATACTTGATCCTTCGTGAAGAAGAGATTCTTGGAATTTTTGAGAAATAAGCGTTTAAAAACAAAAGGAATGAACAATGGCTAAACAAATTATTTTTGGCGATGAAGCTCGCGCGAAGATTTTAAAGGGTGTTGATACGCTTGCCGATGCCGTAAAGGTTACCCTTGGACCCAAGGGACGCAATGTTGCAATAGAAAAGTCTTTTGGATCTCCTGTTATTACCAAAGATGGTGTAACGGTTGCCAAAGAAATTGATTTAAAAGATAAATTTGAAAATATGGGCGCCCAAATGGTACGTGAAGTTGCATCAAAAACAGCAGACGTTGCTGGTGATGGAACAACAACCGCAACCGTCTTGGCTCAAGCAATTTACCGCGAAGGCGTTAAAAATCTTGCTGCCGGTGCAAACCCAATGGAAATTAAACGTGGTATTGACGTTGCGGTCACCGCAGTTGTCGAGGCATTGGTCAAAATGTCTAAGCCTATTAAGGGCAAAGACGAGATAGCACAAGTTGCGACTGTTTCTGCAAATAATGACAAATCAATTGGTGACTTAATTGCTGATGCCATGGAAAAAGTTGGCAAGCACGGCGTTATTACCGTTGAAGAAGCAAAAGGCATGGACAGTGGGCTTGATGTTGTTGAAGGTATGCAATTTGACCGCGGTTACCTTTCTCCTTACTTTGTAACCGATACCGAAAAGATGGAAGTTGCTCTTGATAACGCAAGTATTTTGATCTGTGATAAAAAAATCACGAGCATGAAAGATCTTCTTCCTGTTCTTGAACAAGTTGCAAAACAAAGCATTCCTTTGTTGATTATTGCTGAAGATATTGAAGGTGAAGCCCTTGCAACACTTGTAGTAAATAAGATGCGCGGAACCTTGAATGTTGCCGCAGTCAAAGCTCCTGGTTTTGGCGATCGCCGCAAGGCAATGTTGCAAGATATTGCTGCATTAACTGGTGGACGCATGGTTTCTGATGAACTTGGTGTTAAGCTTGAAAGCATTACCTTTAACGATCTTGGTAGCGCGAAAAAGATTCGCATCTCCAAAGACAACACAACTATTGTTGATGGTAAAGGTAGCGAAAAAGACATTAAGGCTCGTATCTCACAAATTAAAGCAGAAATTGAGCATTCAACATCTGAATACGACAAAGAAAAATTACAAGAGCGTCTTGCTAAGCTTTCTGGTGGCGTTGCAGTTATCAAGATTGGTGCTGCTACCGAAACAGAAATGAAAGAGAAAAAAGACCGTGTTGACGATGCATTGCATGCAACTCGCGCCGCTGTTGAAGAAGGGGTTGTGCCTGGAGGAGGCGTTGCATTATTGCGTGCCCAAAAAGCGCTTGAAAATATAAAGCTTGAAGGCGACCAAAAGATTGGTGTAACAATTATTCGCCGCGTTCTTGAAGAACCTGCGCGTGTTATTGCATCAAACGCCGGATTTGAAGCATCAGTGGTTATTAACAAAATTCGCGAATCTGAACAAAACTTCGGGTTTGACGCGCGTAACGAAGTTTATACTGACCTTGTTAAGGCCGGTATCGTTGATCCAACCAAGGTTGCTCGTTCTGCATTGCAATATGCGGCATCGATTGCCGGATTATTGCTCACAACAGAAGCAATGGTTGCAGATATTCCAGAAGAAAAACCAGCAGCTCAGGGTGGTCACGGCCACGGTGGTATGGGCGGTATGGGTGGAATGTACTAAAATACATCCCTGATACATTATTTCAAAAAAAAGAGCCGCATGAAAATGCGGCTCTTTTTTTTCTTTTATCTTTTTTATCTTTTAACGGAGCAATTCCATTTAATAACGCGTCCGTGTTTAAAAAATATCTCAATTTTGTCGTAGGCTTCCCAGCTTTTTTCGTATCCACTACCATAACCGGAGCCCCAAAATCCGTGGCCATAATAGGTAGGGCCTGACATATAGCCACTTGCTTCTGTCCGTTCGCCATAGCTTTTATGGTACTGATAGATTTTTAGGTCGCCTATGGTTTGAATTTTTTCAGGGACTCCGAGCTGCAAGACAACGTCTTCTTCGGTGTGTCCGATAAGTCTTTCACAGGCAGCCGTTATTTTTTTTGTAGCGGCTCGTTCTTGTTTGGCTGCACAACCAGCAAGAAACGGTAGACAAAGCAATAATAGAAATACTCTATTTTTCATTAAAACCTCAAAAGTATGGTTTTTTCGGATTCTTTACGCATACAATGATTATATCTGAATAGGGCGATTTTGGCAAAAGGGGTGTTAGGCGGATTATTTCATTATTGGGGGGGTTTTATGAAGATAACGGCGTTTTTTGGTGTGTTATTGATAGGGTTTACAGGTTTTGGTTTGTTGTCAGCAATGGAATTGGGCAGCAGTAGGATAAATCAGCAATTAATGATAGCGGTTGAGCATAATTGTGCCAAGGATGTCATTTCCCTTATTACAGAAGAAGGCGCAGAGGTTAACTGTGTTGACCGTGATGGATATTCACCGTTAATGAAAGCAGTTGCTCTCAATAAGCTAGAATGTGCTGAGCTTCTTTTGCAGTACGGCGCTCATGTTAATCGTCGAGATAAAGAAGGTTGTACGCCTTTAACGGTAGCAATTGCTTATAATAATGTAGCCATCGTGGAGCTTCTTTTGTGGTATGGGGCTAAGGTTAATTACGTAGATAACAAGGGCAGTGCGCCGTTAACGAGGGCAATTGCTCGTGGCAATGTAGAATGCGTAAGGGTTCTTTTAACGTGGGGCGCGGATATTGATTTTGATGCTAATGGAACGGGTAGAACTTCTTTAATGCGTGCGGCGGCAAGCGGGAATCTGGAAATTGTGCAGCTTATTCTTGGGCGATATTCTTCGGCCGAAATGGCTCGTTGCGCCCTCAGGGGTACTGATAGATATGGTGAGACTTTTTTAATGCATGCGGCACAGAGTGGAAAACCGGCTGTCGTTCAATTTTTTTTAAATCAATTTAATGGGTGTTTAAATAGTGATTCAAGCGAGCTTCTTTACGAGGTTAATAGAAAATCTAGTTATGGGATGACGCCATTAATGTACGCAATATTTGGTGGTAACTCAGCCGTCGCCGATATTCTTTTAAGGAGTGGCGCTGATATTGACGCCATTGATGCCGAAGAAAGAACGGCTGAGATGCTCGCCAAAACACGGAAAAAAAAGGACCTAGTAAGCTTTTTTCAAGCGTATCGAGCGGGGATTTATTCGCAGTGTTATGCCGTTCCTGTTTTTTGTGGTGTTGTAGTCGATGGCGAACCGATACAGCCCGATTATCCAGCGATTGGCGCCATTGATGATGCTTTATTTGGTTCAGCGCTAAAAGGGCCAGCACAACATAATGTAACGCCAAGAACGGCAGCAGTTGTAGCGATTGGAGATCCAAGGTTTATATAGATTATTCGATTATTGTAATAATAGAGAAAAAGGACCACGACTTTTTAGTCGTGGTCCTTTTTCTCTATTTGTGGTAACCGTTCTTGAATCGTGAAGTTCCCATTGTTATAATTACGTTTTGTAGTTGCTGAGTTCAATAATGAGGGAGATTGGTGTGAAGAGGAAGTTGCTTGTGGGTTTTTGTTTTTTTGTTTTCATGAGTATGGGGAATGTGGCGAGCATGATGAGCATGAACCCTGATGGGGCTCGGCTTGGCCCCGCAGTATTGAAGGCTGTTTTGGATAGCGATATGGTCGAATTGAAAAGACTGTTTATGGCTGGGGCTGATGTATTATATTCAGATATTAATGGCGTTACGCCCTTGATGGTGGCTGCTGGTATTGGGAATGTTGAGGTTGTTCGAATTGTTCTTGATGCTTATAGTAGCGATCGCGAGCGTTATTTTGCGGTAAAATGTTATGATAAGTCCTATAATACGCCTTTAGTATATGCCGTGAAGAGTGGCAACCGAGAGGTTGTGCAGCTTATTCATAAGCAATTTTTTGGAAGGTGTGGTCGTTTTGTTTCTCAACGGTATTTAGATTTGTTTACTTTTGAGATCGATAATAAAAAATAGGTTGGTTATTTTATGTTTATAATGCAAAAGCTCCCTGTAGAAAATTACAAGGAGCTTTTGCATTGTAAGTTTTTAAGTTCTGGTAGGTTATGTGTTTAAAAGCCACCTTGATCTAATATCTTGATGGTTTCATTTTGCAATGGGCCAAAGGCTGCTAAATTACTAAATTGCAGGTCATTAATAGCGTTGCGAGCCGCTTGGCCTCGATCCTTTGCGTCGACTCCGACGCCAATGCAAAGAGTTGGACACATATTTTTTGGGTTTATTAGGATGCCTTGAGCTATGGCATACACACCATGCGCCATGCTAAAATCTCCTGTGTGTATAGAGGGGCTGCGTACCATGATAGTCCACAAATGTCCTTCGCGAAGACTATTGGTTATCATTTGTCCTTGTACGTGCGCATAGGCTTTATTAAGTGCGACTAAGCCGCTTGCTGGCCCATATGCAATGCTATATGATACCTGATGTGGAAAGCCATTTGCTTCTGATGCGATAGCGACAGCAAAAACAGCGTCCAATTTTGAAGCTGTCAACAATGTTAGGCTGATGCTTAATAGTGCGATAATTTTTTTCATCTAAGCTCTCCTTGATAAAATAATATTTTAATTAGTCGTAGGGGATATGATGTATTAAATAATAGTTTTGATTCCTTTCATTGTTAAAATAATTATTTATGTGAATTTTCAATCTAAGCAACAAAGATACATTTATTTAATTGTAAAATCAACGCACACGGTTTAGGCAGTATTCAAAAAAAGTATCTAGTGTTGGTGCCTGCATGAGGGCTTATTCTTTGGTTTACTTCTTTTTTGTCAATAACATCGATATACCATCTTAATTCATGGCATTGCGTAGAGTTGCATGCGTCTCCCAGTGCAATGCCAAAAGCAAACGTTTTTTTGGTGTCAATCATTGATGGTTTACATGGTTGCGTCAAGAACATGCGTGGTATAAATTATCATTTCTGAATGTGCTGAAGGACTACCAAAATAAATAGCCTGAATTAATCTCGCCCTGGAGTCTTCTATTACAAAATCATGGATGTTTCGCATTTTTGACAACAATTATTTCTCTTCTTCTTTTTTTTAAAAGACGTAGAACGCTTGGAGTAAGGTTGGTGAATATCTTATAACAGTATTAAGTTATGCGATTAAGCAAGGGGAGTGATTATGTTTAAAAGAATTTTATTAGCGGTGCTTTTGACTATATCCTATAATCAGTTTTGCGGTGCGATGCAATCCAGTACCATGCCATTAGAAAAATGTATAGTCACGATGCCAAATGAAGCGACGCTGAAGGGGCTATTTTCAGTTTTTGGCATGGATTATTTTGTAGAAAAGACAAATGTAATTAGACAATTAGCTGGGCGAGAACTTTTTCCTGATGGAATAGAGAGAGCCAAACAATTGCTGTTGGCTGATTATTCAGAAACATTTAAAGGTATGCCACGCTTCATGAGTAATCGATTGGTGGTTCAAGCTGCGATGGGCTTTGATGCAATTATTGATAAAGTTTTGCAAGATTTTCCAGGAGCAAGAGAACAGCTTCAACGCTTTAGAGATGAAATAAAAAAATAGCAAAATATTATTTTCACAAGATAAAAAAGGGGTCTCAAATATTAGGGCTCTTTTTTGTTGTTTAAAAAAGCTTTTTCGATCAATGATCAAAAGCTTGAATGTCCGGGTTGTTGTCTTCTTGTGCTTCTAGTAAAAAGAAAGATCTTGATTCATTGCCATTTGACCTTGCTTACAAAAAACAGTTAGTTGATAAGCTTATTGTTGCATTTGCTGATGAGTTGATGGCACGCTATTAACATTGGGTTGCCACAAATTTGTTTAAGGTGATAAAAGGCTCAAAGTTGTTAACGGGAAAGATAAAAAAAACAGATGATGTTGTTTGTGAAATCTTAAAAGATGAGATTAAGTATAAATAAGAGTTAGAAGAATCGTAGCAAGAGGTCTAGTATTTTTATCGTGATTGCATGTTTTAATAAGTGGATGGTGGAAGCAAGGGGCGATGAGTGAATTTTTTTCGCAAAAGCTATGGTTTTGAGTGAGGGGATTACCTATGAAAAAACAATATCAAACAGCTCTTTTTATTTTTCGGCGCGACTTGCGGCTCAACGATAATACTGGCTTAATAAAAGCATTTCAAGAGGCTGCTCAAGTTATTCCATGTTTTATTTTTGATCCACATCAGGTTGAAAATAATGAATATCGTAGCGATAATGCTATACAATTCATGCTAGAATCGCTCGATAGTCTTGATGAACAGATAAAAGCGCAAGATGGCAAGCTTTATCGTTTTTTTTGCAAGCCTGAGGTCATTGTTGAATCTCTCATACAAGATTGCGCTATCGAAGCAGTATATGTAAACCATGATTACACACCATTTAGCAAAAAGCGTGATTTTTTAATAGAAAAAATTTGTAATAAAAACAATGTTCTGTTTAATGGATCGCATGATCTTTTACTTAATCAACCCAGTGCGGTTACTAAAAAGGATGGTACGCTTTATTCGATGTTTACACCTTTTTTTAGGCAGGCAACAAAAAGACCAGTAGCAACTCCAGATACAATAGAAGCCCCCTGTTTTTTTGTTGGTAATATAGCGAAAACCATTAAAGATAGGCCTAATGATCTTGCCTGGAGAGCAAGCGCTCAGTATTTTTTATTTGGTGGGCGACTTGAAGGGCTTAAGCTTGTACGTAATCTCAAAAATTATACATTGTATGAAAAAACTCGAGATATTCCATCGCGTAATACCACGCATCTTTCGGTGCATTTAAAGTTTGGCACAATATCAATTCGTGAAGTACATTATGCACTTATAAAAAACTTTGGGCCAACTCATCCATTGATCAGGCAGCTTTACTGGCGTGATTTTTATACCATGATTGCTTGGTGGGCTCCCCATGTTTTTGGTCATTCATTTAAAAAAAAATATGACACCATAAAATGGTCAGAAGACAAAAAAAAGTTCAAATGTTGGTGTGAAGGTAAAACGGGCTTCCCCATCGTTGATGCAGGCATGCGTGAGCTCAATGAAACGGGCTTTATGCATAACCGTATACGCATGATCACCGGATCGTTTTTGGTGAAAGATCTTGGTGTTGATTGGCGTTTAGGAGAAAAATATTTTGCTACTAAGCTTGTTGACTATGCCCCTGCGGTTAACAATGGAAACTGGCAGTGGGTAGCATCAATTGGCTGTGATGCACAGCCATACTTTAGAATTTTCAACCCCTGGTTGCAACAAAAAAAGTTTGATCCAGATGCTCTTTATATTAAGCGCTGGATTTCTGAACTTGAAAATCTAAGCGCCAAAGAAATTCATGCGCTTTGGAAAAAACCAATAGATAAATATCCCTCGCCTATGGTTAATCACCAACAAGCATCGGCTGTTGTAAGAAATTGGTTTAAAAATTTAAAACCCTTAATATAAACTATTACCACAACTAGGCGCACGGAAAGTCGGTGCAAGGGCGAGTCGGTTGTGAATTTTCAAAAATAACGGTACTGCCGCAAGCCTCTACCATGGGAATAATAATGCGTTCTTCGTGTTCTAGGTATGATACCTGTTTAGTGTTTAATAGCTCTCGGACTACATCCAGGTCTTCTGTGGAAACCGTAAACCCCGCGAGAAAAGGTAATAACGGCGGGATGCAACCAGGGATTATTTCATCAATAAATGCTGGGGCGACAACAATTACTCGTGAGTAACCGAGGTTTATGATGGCGAGATTTCCATTTTGTATGCACGTATGTCCTGTGTACCGCTCGTATTTTTCAATGTACTTAATCGGTTCCTCTGCGCAGACAATAATTTCAGTAATACTTTGAGCCCCATTGCGATGCTTCATATAACGGGGAGGGAGCGCTAGCTCTGGTGTGAGGTGTTGCGCAATTTGTATGAGGGCTTCAGGATTGCTTCCTTGAGGAAAGCTTATATTTTTGGCATGCATTGTTTGCTGCTTGCCATCAGGACTATTTACATTTTGGTGAAACGATGCGATTGGGGAACATGGTGTGCCTTGGTTTATAAGTCTTGCATGCGTCGCCTCAATGTTGTTGGTACCAAAATGCATGACATGCAGCCCTTCGTAGCGCCAAAGAGGTTCATCAATGTTGTAAAAACCTCTTTGTTCTTTAGTTGTTTTACTCCATCTGTTTTGGTCAACAACACCAAGGAGCTCGAGATAGTTGTTCTGGAAAATTGCGCAACGAGTTCCAATGCCTAGCATTTCTGGCTTGGCTCCCGGTTTTACAGGAGCTTTCGGCATCGAAAGCGGCATGAGGGTAAATCCAAGCTTTTCATAACACGTGGCTAGCTTGCTCATATTTGACGCAATCAATCCAACGTGGTGCAATATGTTTATGCCTTTGTTCATGGTAAGTTCACTTTTTGTTAAGAAGAATCTTCAGGGGGCTGTGTTTTGCATACTATACTGTATTAAAGTATGGTGCGCCAGTTATTCTAAGCCTTGGAATAAGTTGCGACAGCGTTGCGCTATCGTTTTAAAGGTATTTTTTAATACTTCATTTTTAAGAAAGTAAATAATTAAACATGTACCCCGTAAATAAAATACCCATGCCAACAACGAATGCAAAAATGATAAGTAATTTGGTTTTCATGACCTTTTTAAGTATCAGAAACTCTGGAAGAGAAAGCCCTGTTACTGCCATCATAAAGGCAAGCGTTGTGCCAATGGCTACGCCTTTTTGGGTAAGAACTGAAACGAGCGGCATAACTCCTGCGGCATTCGAATAAAGCGGTATCCCAACGAGTGTTGCAATGAGAACCGCATACCATGAATTGCCTCCGGCATAGTGGGCAATAAAGTCTGTAGGCACATAACCGTGTATCCAGGCTCCTACGCCAATACCTATTACAATGTAAGGCAAAACTTTAGCAAGGATCTCACGGGTATAGCTTCTTGCTGATCGCAACCGTTGGTCCCAGGTTAATTTTATGTCTGTTACAGTATGACCTTGATGTTTGATAACAATACATTTAACCAGGGATTCAATATTCTTAATTCTTCCTATGATAACCCCAGATAAAACAGCGATTAGGTAGCCGCTGGCAATATACATAAGCGCAATTTTCCATCCAAACAATCCAAGCAATAATACAATAGCAACTTCATTAATCATTGGTGAGGCGATAAGGAAAGAAAAGGTTACCCCAAGAGGAATTCCAGCGTCGAGAAATCCTAAAAAGAGTGGAATGGCGCTACAGGTGCAAAATGGCGTAATAATGCCAAAGGCTGCCGCCAGGAAGTTGCCCGTTATTTGGTATTTATGCGAAAGTATGGAGCGGATTCTTTCTGCTGGTATAAACGACCGTATAATCGAAACTGCAAAAATGATGACCGAGAGGAGAATGAAAATCTTTATAGTATCAAAAATGAAAAAATTTACGGCTCCAGCAAGGGTTGTGTTTTGCTGCATTGAAAATACGTTGTAAGTAAGGTAATCAGCAAGACATTGAACTGGATAAAAAATGTCCATAACACACCCCTTTTATTTGTTATAATTTATTAATTTGATGATTTCTTCGATCGATGGATTTTGTCCATACATAACCACTTTTTCGTCAATTACTAGCGCTGGTGAGCTCATAATTCCATATGATAGCATGTCTTGGACCTCTGTTACCTTGACAACATCTGCCAGCAGGCCTAGTTTTTTTAGCGCTTCCTTGGTGCTTTTTTCAAGCTTTACGCATCGCGGACAATCTGTCCCCAGGATTTTAATAATCATTTTTGCTTCCTTTTTACCAAGAGTTTATTTAATAATACTTTGTACTTTTGTATGAATTGATGATCAACGGAATAATAAACATTCAGACCTTCTTTCCGTGCCATAAGTAACCCAAAATCTTTCAAGACCTTGAGGTGGTGCGAAGCTAGGTTTTGAGAGAGTGCTAGATGTTGCCATATCTCGCAGACACATTTTTCGCCGTGATTTAAAAGAATACACAAGATTTTAAGCCTATTTTCTTCGGCTATTATTTTTAGAAACTCAACCATGAGGGCCAATTCATCAAGTCTTTGCTTTTTAGTGCAACAATCTAATTTCACATCAATCTCCATTGATATAGTTTTTATTAATATTACTTCTGAGTAGCTCGAGAGTCAATTTTTTTATATTACATGGCGCAAAGCAACTTTGTTTTCGCATCACTGTCTTGATTCGTTTGGATTGTTTATGGGGACCAAGCTTGGGGTTCAGATGACCATGGGCAAGGTGTGCCAAGAAAAGAATAAGACGGATCCCGGATCAAGTACAGGATGACAAATAGGGCAAATTATTATTTTTATGATTCATTAACGAGATGGCTTGCTATACGTAGCCACGAGCCATTAGGTGACGGACGAGACTGGCTCCCCGTACGGGACTATCTTAGAACTTTTATACCTGACGCTTTTATGCCGCAAATGATCCAGGATGTTATAGGCAACGTCGGTTGTGTGCTGGGTTAAATATTTTCGATGGGGGAGGAAAATTTTTTCATAAAAAATAACACAACTTGCTTTATGTTTCGTATTGGACTGTCACCTTCATCTATTGCTATGCCTTTCCCCTTTTTTTACGTGATGTAAGTAAATAGATTTATTCAAATACAATTTAGTATATATTATTGAGAATTCGTCTTTTATACATAATTAATAAAATATATTTAAAATTGAAAGCAAAATCGTGGATTAAAGAAGTGTTCTTTTATATGTGAATCAAGGTGTTTTATTGGGAGGGGTTGGGGTATTTGTATTGGCAAGTTATTTGGAATAAGTAAAAATAATTTTGATGGAAACGAATATGTTGATAGAAAAAACAAAGGCCCTTAGGAAGGATTTTACGGCAACTGGTTATGTACTCAATCCAGAAAGAACTAAAATCTTAGTTATTTTTCATAAAAAACTTCAAAAATGGCTTCCTGCTGGTGGACACTTGGAATTGAATGAGTTACCCCACGAAGCAGCGATTAGGGAAGTGTTTGAGGAAACCGGGGTGGCTGCACGCATAATTCAGGACGACCCTGATATGGGGTTAAAGGGAGAATTTGATTGTCAGATTCCAAGACCATATAGTGTGCTTTATCAGATCATTCCTCAAAGCAGCAAGGATGATAAGCATATTCATGTAGACTTTGTCTATGCCATGGAGGCTCAAGAAAAAGAACTTAAAGGGGATATGGAAGAGGTAGTAAGAGTTGAATGGTTAACAAAAGATGAAATCCTTGCTGCTGATTGTTTTGATTCAGTAAAAGGATTTATAAAAAACTGGTTAAAATAAAAAGTAAGACGCAATGTTAAAAGTAGCGGTAATTGGCATAGGTGAACAAGGTTGGGATAATATTTTACCAAGCCTCGCTCAAATACCTTTTATATCAACCGCAACACATGAACGATAGATAAGTCATTCTCGATAATCCTAACCCCTATTTCTTCCTCAGCCTCACGACAAGCCGCCCGCTTGACCGTTTCATGGTGTTCTACTGTCCCTCCGGGTAGGGCAAAAAAACCATAAGCAATCTTTCCCGGGATGTTGCGTTTAAAAAGTAAAATTTTATTGTCTTTTTTTAGGATGAGCGTTGCACCAGTGACGATTTTGCAGGGTGTAGTAATCATTATATGCTCCTTAACACTTTTTTATACTGTTGTTGTTTGATATGCTGTGCAACCAGTTCTACCGCATGCATGACAGGAATATCTGAATCATAGATATGAGGCTTAATGAGATCATAATATTTATGCAAACTGTTGCAGCAAATAATTATGCAATCGGGGTTAAGTCCGATAAGGTCCAGCAGTTCATCAAGCAAAACATCCTCTATTTTTTTAGGATCTTTACCGTAGTTGCTCATGATGTCATGATAATCAATGCTTTTGAGCAGGATTTTGGCGCTGTGGTAACCGCCTAAGCGTTTGCCTACAACTTATTTAGCATGGTGTAGTATCCTATGGTTGAAGACCAACCTGTGCCGCCTAAAAGT
>CAZLQB010000012.1:13988-15355 GCA_964561585.1 uncultured Pseudomonadota bacterium | reverse complement strand
CAAAATCGGTCAAACAACCTTTCGCATAGCCGCCATCCCCCTTGGAGGATATGTTGAAATCGCCGGCCTTGCCGAGGTTGGCCAAGGCGAGCAGGAGCACGCCGAAGACACCAGTGAAAACTCGTTCAACCACAAACCGTTCTGGCAAAAGGCATGCGTTCTGTTGGGCGGCATCCTCTTTAACATCATCTTCGCCTACCTTGCCTTCTGTGTCCTTTTTATGGCAGGAAACAAATCGGCCCAACCTGAAATTTCGATCATGTCGATTGTTCCTGGCTCGGCGGCAGAAAAGGCAGGGCTAAACGTTCAAGATGCTATTATTGGCATTAACGATAAGCGCTTATCGAGCGACCCGATAACGCTCAATAATGAAATTGAGGCCGTTTTATTGCAGCAAATTCAAGCTAACCCCAACAAAGAAATATCCCTTTTGATCAAGCGCAATCTTGATGAAATTGCCCTTCGCGTCACCCTTGGCGCACGGCAAGAAAATGGAACGGCAATTGGCATGCCTGGAGCTGGTTTCCAGCCGCCACAACTTCCGTTTTGGTATGCGTTTCACGCTGGCTTTGATTATACAACAAAGATCATTACAATGATTTACAAGGGCATTAAGACGCTCTTTTGTTCAAGAAGCCTTGAGGGCGCGGCCGGCCCCGTTATGATCCTTGCCCAAGGCGCAGCAACAGCAAAACATGGCTTTATTCCACTTTTACACTTCTTGGGCATAATAAGCCTTAGCTTGGCCCTTATGAATCTTCTACCCATTGGTGCTTTAGATGGCGGCCAATTGCTCTTTACCACCATCGAATTTATAATTCGCCGCCGCATCCCAGAAGTCATCAAAATAACCGTCAACCTTGCCTCTTGGCTTCTTCTACTCAGCCTCATGGCATTCTTCACCTATCGTGAAATTGGCGTGCTTTTTGGCGATACCCTTAAGGCGTTATGGTCTAAAGCCCTAGGCCTATTTAGATAATAATATTCGTTTTGTATAAGTATTTTAAAAGGGGAAGGCTAAACACCTTCCCCTTTTTCGTACACTGGTATAAATCTAGATAATTTCCCATTGATCTGGGTTTTTAAGATAGTGTTCAATAACGAGACGGTTGAAATTATGGCCTGTCTTGATTGCCCTCACTGTCCCGGCAAGCGGTTTGCCCAATAATGCAAGATCACCCAAAAGGTCGAGAACTTTGTGGCGCACACATTCGTCGGTAAAACGACACTCATTCAAAAATTCTTCATTCCCAATAACCACTGTATTACCTAGCGATGAACCACGGGCCAAGCCGTGTTTCCGAAGCAACGGCAGCTGGTCCAAAAAACCAAAAGTACGCGCCGGCGCAATTTCGCGCACAAAGAGG
>CAZLQB010000012.1:0-13978 GCA_964561585.1 uncultured Pseudomonadota bacterium | reverse complement strand
GTTATATGCCCGACAAAATGAGTAGTCCCCAAAAGAGGATTCGAAAAGTCTGCCGTATAATCAACAAACAAGCCATTATCGCGGGATCCACCAAGATTGGCCGCAGGCAAAATCTCAAGAAAGCGCCCTTGCGCATCAGAAAAGGTTAATTTTTCTTTAGGTGTTAAAAAGCACATATCTTCTGGCAACTCAACAAGCCCTACCTCCTGTATTCCATGAACAAAAGGTAAAGCGCTCCCGTCAAGAATTGGCACCTCGGCACCAGAAACCTGTATATATGCCTGATTAACCCCCAAAACATGCAACGTTGCCATAAGGTGTTCTACCGTGCTAATAAGCCACTGCTTTTGCTTAATAACAGTTGCATGCATTGCATTTTCAGGCAACACAGTTCCAATAGAAATGACCTCATCAAGGAACTTTTCATGCTGAAAAACAATGCCGGATCCAGAATGGTTTGGCTGTATAATCAAGGCTGCAGGCGCACCAGAATGGACGCCTATCCCATGAAAAACAACCTCGTATTTTACCGTTTTTTGTTTTTGTCTCGCTACCATATACCCCACCTCAAAAGAAAAAGGCAGAACCACGAGCAATCGCGATTCTGCCTTAAAAATTTCACTAAGCGTTTTTACGCGCCCAATTGAGCCTTATGTGGATGTTCATTGCCCACATATACTTTCAATTTCTTAAGAACCGTACGGTTAAGCTTGTTTTTAGGAAGCATGCGTTTAACGGCCAAAATGATCAACTGACGTGGATCTTTTTTGAACATTTCTTCGGCAGTTGCTTCTTTACGGCCACCGCGATAACCAGAAACGGTTTCGTATATTTTGTCTTTCCACTTGTTACCGGTCAAAACGATCTTATCGCAGTTTGTGATAACAACATAATCGCCAGCATCGGTATGAGGCGTATATTCCGGTTTGTCTTTACCGCGCAATACATTTGCAATCTCGGTGCTCAAACGACCAAGAACTCTTCCAGAGGCGTCTATTACACGCCATGCTGGTTCGCGATCTTCTTTGCGCAATACATAACTTTTATTCATGTCCATAGTGCATAACCTTTTTGATATACATAAAAAATTTAAAAAGATCTAAAATCCATAAAATAATGCTCGCCTAATTCTAAAGCAAAATTATAGTCCGGTCAAACAGAAAATTCAGTTCATTGCCCTTTTTTTGCAACAATTGCCTCTAAAAAAGCCTTAAATAGCGGATGGGGTTTTAGCGGTGTTGATAAAAATTCAGGATGAAATTGAGAACCAAGCATAAATGGATGCTCGTTGAGCTCAGCGATTTCAACCAAATTTTTATCTTGATATACCCCAGAAAACGTTACCCCAACTTTTTCAAAGACCTCTCGGTAGACATTATTGACCTCATAACGATGACGATGGCGTTCTTCTACAATAGCCTGCTTGTAGGCTGCTGCCGCCGTTGTTCCAGGTTTAATGGAACATGGATAAGCACCTAATCGCATAGAAGCCCCTTTGCGCGTAACGGTTTGTTGTTCTTGCAACAGGGCAACAACTGGCGCTCCAGTACTTTTATTAAATTCGGTACTATTTGCATCGGATAATTTACCAAGCGAGCGGGCAATTTCAATAAGCATAACCTGCATTCCCAAACATAACCCCAAATAAGGAATATTGTTTTCCCGTGCCCACCTAACGGCCAAAATCTTTCCCTCAATCCCGCGATTGTCAAAGCCACCGGGCACAACAACCCCATCTAATGATTTAAGCTGTTTCCAGCCTGGCGTATCCCCACCATAGGGGCCCTTTTCTAACGCCTCGGCTTCAACAACAATAATCTCAATTTTACGTCCAACGTGGTATCCCGCGGCTCGTATTGCCTCAACAACGCTAATATATGGATCATTACTCCCAACATATTTGGCGATCAAACCAATCTTAATACCGGTCGAACTTGCATTGATCAATTCGACAAAGTTTTTCCATTCAGTTAAATCAGAATCTTTAATTGATGGTAGCTTGAAATACTCCTGAACTTTTTTACCAACACCCTGTTTGTGCAAATCGATAAACAATTGATAGATTGGGTTATGGGTCAATACCTGAAAAATAAAATCTTTGCGAATACCGCACATAATTGCCAACTTCTCAACCGCTTTTTCTTCAATTTGCTTATTAGCGCGAAGAAACAAACAATCAGGGACAAGGCCAGCTCTCATCAGCTCGTTAACACTGTGTTGCGTTGGCTTAGTCTTGACTTCGCCTGTCCACTCCAAAAATGGAACGTAGCTTAAATGACCGTGCATAAGGCGGTCAGATCCAACATCAAGGCGTAATTGCCGTACCGCTTCTAAAAAAATCTTCCCTTCAATATCGCCAACCGTTCCGCCTAATTCTATCAACACAAAATCAACATCATGCTCAAGCGCAAAGGTCATTAAACGACGCTTTGTCGCATCAACAACATGCGGAATCATCTGTATGCATTTGCCTAAAAATCGGCCATCTCGTTCACCATTAATAATCTCTTCATAAATTTGGCCGGACGAAACGGACGATAATTTGTTCAAATGGACGCCAATAATCCGTTCATAATGCCCAAGGTCCAAATCTGTTTCTGCTCCATCATTGGTTACAAAAACCTCACCATGTTCCATTGGTGACATTGTTCCTGGGTCAACGTTCAAATAAGGGTCCCATTTCACCACCGAAACGGAGTATCCTGCCTTTTTCAATAGTACGCCAAGTGATGATATAAGCACACCCTTCCCAATAGATGAACAAACACCACCGGTAATCGTAATAAATTTTGTATTTTTTTGAATAACTTGCATAACAAGATCCTGTAATACTACTTTTTCTTTGGCCATAGATAACCCCTCTATTAATCTTTTTCTGCCATTAACGCTTCAATTTCATCTGGTTCTTTAACAAGATCGGCACTCAAACAAACCACCCCATCATCAACCATTACATAATCATCTTCTATACGAATCCCACAATTTTCATGCGGCAAATAAATGCCTGGTTCTATGGTAAAAACATCCCCAGGCATAAGCGGTTCGGCAACATTACCAACATCATGCACCTCAAGGCCTAGAAAGTGCCCAATCCCATGACTCATATATTGTGCAACGCCATACTGCTCTAAACACTTTAACGCCAAATGGTGTAACGATTGTTCTTTGTGTTCATCACTGCGAATGTACATACCAGGCACCGCTATTGATTCGAGATATTTTTGCACCTCAAGAACAATATCGTATAGCTCTCGTTGGCGTTCGGTAAATTTTCCGCTAACTGGATATGTTCTGGTTAAATCCGCTGCATAATACCCATATTCGGCACCAATATCAACAACCACCAATTCGCCATCTTTTAGCTCACAATTACGATCGATATAATGCAAAACTGTCGCATTTTTTCCGGTTGCAACAATGCTTGGAAATGCTGGGCACGCACCGGCAACAGAAGCAAACATATAATCAACCATGGCCTGAACTTCGTATTCAAACTTACCCGGAGAGATTGCCCGCAAAGCCGCTTCTTGAGCCAACGAAGTCACCTGCACCGCATGATGAATAAGACTCAATTCATACTGATCTTTATATCTTCGTAAAAAATCAAGCGCCCAAGTAACATCGGTAACGCGCTCCTTAAGACCAGGAAGCCATACAGATAACCGTTCAAACAGCAAACGATCAAACCCAGAAATCATTCTACCGGGAGGCATAGCCGTAAAAACCTGTCCGCCCGCAAGTATAAATGACCTTAAATCATCAATAAGCGTAGCGTATTGTTCTTGCACCAAAAGGGGTTTGAAAAAATAAGCTTTTTCTGGAGCCCCTAAGTTTCTAATTTCGCTAAAGCCTATGCTTTTTGGCTCAACGCCGGCAGATACCGATGTTGTTACCCACTTATCACGCCGCTCGCCAAAACGTGGGACATAAAGCGTTGCGTCGCCATCAAAATAACAACAAGCGACGGTTGCCGGCTCGGTTATGCCGGTCAAATAATAAAATGAACTGTCCTGCCTAAAGGCATGACGTGGCCCTTCAAAATCTGAAAACATTAATAAAACGGATGGCCCTTGCCACCCATGCCGCTCCTGAATGAGCTCGAATAAACGACTTCTACGTTCAATAAATAATGAATAATCTGTCGCTGGTTTAAAGATCATACCTCATCCTTTCTCTTAAACTGCCTCCACTTTGGTAGTGTAGCCAGAAAATAAAGAGCATGCAAAGCAATCATGGCATTACTCTGTCTTTTTTATGGTAGGCATCCCCCTAAATTTTTTGGCAAATGACCCCAACGAATCAAGTCTTAATGAAAATACAAATACTTTTTCAGAACGGTTAACACCGCATTCACGATACTTTTTCTGCTCAAATCCAAAATAAAAACCCCAACAATGACTATTATAATCTAACCGAAGCCGGTGAAGTAGTGGGTGAATATTGCTTAATGATGCATAGTGCTTATCTTTTTCAGAGTAAAATTGGCTTTCATACATCAATGTCGCCTTCTTATTTAATGGAAGCGCCAAATTAAGCGTCAGAAAATGAGGAATATTTGATAATAAATTGCGCGTTAACTGTGCTTGCGGGTTTTGAAAAAGATACCCAACCCCTATATGAAATTTACCAAACAAAAAGGTTGTTTGCAGCTCAGATTGTATAACCCTCGCCTTTTCCCAATCATACTCCTGACCAAGCGACACAACAACAGGATCGCCGCCAAAACTAATATCGCTACAAAAGGGTAGGACCTTGCTTTTTCCCGTTCCCCGCCGTAGATAAAAAAGATCGGCCTGCTTGTAAAAATCAAGCCCTTGAGTAAGATTCAAATCACACTGCACCGGCCCAGCCGTAACGTTATTTCTTACATTAAGGGATAATTCATTTTTAGGGTAGTTTCGATCTCGGCGATCGATATAAAACCAATGATTTTGATAAAATTTAGGAACATATTCCCATTTAACCATTGGCTGGAAAAAATGCATATAGGTATCATCAGTATTGTGCACGGCAAATTCAGGCAAAGCCCATTCTGCACCATAGTCCAAAAACAATCGGTAGGCCCCTCGGCCAAAAGCTCCATACTCTATAACATTTCTATGATAATGCCTATCTTGCGCAACGTTGCTTCTCAATTGTAGGTGAGGCTGCATAAAAACTTTAAACGAGTGATCGTAAAAACTAAACCGTCTATAAACATCACCCATATAACAAAAACGTAACATATCTGTTTTGTTGAGCGGTATTAAGTCTTTAGTTTCAATAAGTAAGGACTTCCAAGCCTTGTCCTTTTCACGTGAATTGAAATAAAAATTATCGGTCGCTTTTTGACGATATAATACTTGATCAAAAAACACGTCATGGCGATAACGCAAACCCAGGCCAAGGTTTTTATAGGCGCAGCTCCATTCAACATGAGGACAGTAGGCAACATTTACCCGGTCCTCTCTTTCTTTTTTTTCAAACATCTCTGTAATTTGGCCACCAGCCTCAAAAACTTGTTTATCAACCAATGGCTTTATTTGAACATGCTCGTCCGCCGTAAGATCAGAGAAAACCTTAATTTTTGTGTTGGCATCATCCAGTTTCATTTCAACCAAATCGCGCGCCCAAAGGGAACGCAAAATCCATGAATTATTAAACGTATCGTCAACCTCATCAAAATTATTAGAAAAGGTAAAACCAATACGCTTATCGGTACCAAAGTCTATACGCGCCAAACTCGATAAATCACCCGTCCCAATTGCCTTGTCAGATGACCGAAAATCTTTAGCCGTAATCCAATATCTTCGCGCGGTTGCTTTAACCACCGTATTGTCTTTTTCTATCAAAGAGTTTCGCGCAATTGCATATCGCCAATTTGCTATCGTAAAATTATCGGGCGAACGCGCCAAACGAAACTCATCAGAAAAAACAATGCCACGCTTTTCGCGCCAATCAACCCCAATGGTAGTATCGCAATGCTGGTTAAGATGCCAATAATATTCTTGCTTTACGCCAAAGCCAAATTCATAATCGTATGAAAATCTTGGAATCAAAAAACCAGACTTCGAATGCCCTTGAATAGGAAACACCATGCGCGGAAATATCAACAAGGGAACAGGCCCAACATTAAAAGTAAGGTTCGACGCCTTTATCAAATAACTGCCGTGTAAAACTGCTTGCTGCGCCTTAAAGTGCCAGTGTGGCTTCTCCTCGTCGCACGGTGTATAAACAAGGTCATGCATGCGCCAGTCTGCATCATTAAGCTTTTCGGCTCGAACTGCCGACAAATAACCCTCATCAACGTGCATGCTAATATTATCGGCATATCCAGTTTTGTTGGTAAAATCTAAAAACAATCGATCGGCTAAAATAACAAAATCTTTGTTTTCCAACGAAACCGGACCGTTATCGGTCTTTTGTGCAAGCAATGTCCCGTTTTCTTTATCAAGTTCAACGTGATCGGCCCATAAATGAATTTTTTGGTCGATAAGCGCCTCAACGGCACCATCAAAAACAAATATGTTTTTATTAGTAACCCGTTGCTGAGAACTTTTAATATGTAATTGTTTGATCGATTTTGCAAAAGATGGAACGGTAGCGTGCAAAGAAGTGGTGGTCATTGCAAACAAAAACGCTAGAAAGCCCACCGCCATGAAGGCGAAGGGCTGATTCAAAAATTTGTATTCACGTGTAGCCAATTTAGCACTCAAAAAAAATCTGGTTAAAACGGTCGACGCCCAAGCAAAGCCTTTGAAATGGTAACGCGATCCATATATTCTAGGCTTGATCCAGTGGGAACACCACTTGCCAATCGAGACACACTTACCGGAAGCTTACTCAGTTTGGTATGAATATAACTTGCCGTTGCTTCACCTTCTGGCGTCGGATTTGTGGCAAAAATCAATTCATCAATTTCACTCATCGTTACTCGCGCAACAAGCTGCTTAATGGTCAAATGATCTGGCCCAATGCCTTCAAGCGGACATAATGAACCGCCAAGTACATGATATACCCCGCGATATTCCCCAGCATTTTCAAGGGCCCAAAGATCATGCCATGTCTCAACAACACAAATTATGCGCAAATCACGTTTTTCGGATGAGCAAATCGAACAGCGATCATTATTTTCGGTCCAATTAAAACACACCGAACAAAGCTTAACCTTTTTTTTCGCCTCCAATATTGTTTGGCAAAAAGCTTCGATGTGCTTATCGTCACTCGTCAAAAAATGTGAAGCGACTCGATAAATATTTTTCGATGCCAGGTATGGAACCCGCTGTAACTGCCGAATAAGTTTTTGTAGCGTCGGTAATTGAGTCAGCATTGTATCCCAACCGTTAGCGGTAAATAATCTTTCTCAAGTAATCTTCGCCAATGGTAACAACGTTGTTTACCAACCAATACAACACTAATCCAGCTGCTGCTTTGGCAAAGAAAACGGTAAAGATAAGCGACATAAACAACATAATTACACGTTGTTTTTCGTCGGTTGTTGGCGTCATCCATTGTTGCCAAATCATTGATCCACCCATCAAAACAGGCAATACATAGTACGGATCCTTGCTCGAAAGATCAACAACCCAGCCATAAAACGGAGCATTATAAAGGTTAAGGTAACCGCCCAACACACGGAATAATGCAAACAAAATAGGCAATTGAATAAGCATTGGCAAACAACCCAAAACAGGCGTAGCCGTTGAAAGATTGTGCTCCTGGTGAAACTTCAACAACTCTTCATGCTGCATTTTCATATCATGGCGATATTTTGTGCGGATCTTTTGAATTGTGGGCTGAAACTTTTGATAAATTTCCATCTTGCGACGGCTATATACCGATAAAGGAATAAGTGGAATACGCAAGGCAAGCGCAAGACCCAAAATAGCCAAGCCATAGTTGCCAAACAACCCAAACAAATATTCAAGGAACTTTAAAAGCATTTTACATACCCATGACAACCACCCAAATGACATAAGATCATCCAAGCGATCATCAACCGCAACCAAGCATTCAAGAACCTTTGGTCCCATGTAAAATGACATGGTCCACGCCTTTTTTTCTTTAATGAGGCCGCTTTCCAAAATTGCATATATTTCTTTTTGAGCAACATCATCGGCACTTACTGCTGGCACATTTATCTGTTTAACATACGAACGTTGCACAAATTGCGATGCGTCACGAACAAGCACATGAGCAAAGTATTTATCCTCGGCACCAAATAGGGCATTGCTTATATCCCACGGCCAAGCTAACCCATCAGTTTTATCAAGTTCAACCTTTTCGACCGCATTCTTTGCCTTGTCGAGTGAAATAACGCCGACAGGGCCGAGGTCATCAGTAAGACCCTTAAGTGCAGTAATTTGTGAAATACCGTTAACAAAAGCACCGCCAGTAAGACCCTTAAGCCCTGGAGCTGGCAAAAACAATCTCAAGCGAGCCGGTTTAACATCGGCACCCTTTGGTTCAACGGCTACCGTTACATCTACCTGATAACTCTCATCGTGTAAGGTATATATCTTTTTGATTATCCATTGGTCGGTTTCGGCCTGATAAGTAACGTCGGTAATCTTTTTTTCGGCATCTTTGTCTTGTGCCAGTAACTTATATACAAAAGGAGTCTTATCTTCCAACGCTAACAAAAAACACGACTTTTGTTTTGCTTCTGCGCTTGCTGTACCATAATCGCCCACGGTACGCAAAGGATTTCCATCCTTACCTTTATGAGCTTTAAACGCTAAATCAACGATCGCACCACCCTGATTGGAAAATGTTGCTTTAATATTTTGAGTCTCGACAGAAGTAAGCTCTACCGGTGCTTGCTGCTCATCAAAAACAACCTTCGTTTCTAGCGGACGATAGAAATCCTGAACCGAAAGAACCTTGGCTGGTTGACTTGGCACACCCTGCTGTTGCGACGCGACCGAAACTGGTCCACTATTTGGACTTGCAGCCTGCTGCAAATTGCGTCCAAAATACCATTGTACGCCCCAAACCGTAGCTATTGATAAAAGTACCGTAACCCAAAATTTCTTATCCATCATCTGCTCGACCCTTTATGTAACTATATTAATTCATCTACTGCGCACATTAAGCCTCATTAGGCGTAAATAGACATGAAGTCTAACAAAGAAATCTCAATCTCGCTAGGGTTCTCTTTGTGTTAACAACCGGGCAACAACCCACCCATTAGTTCTAACTGAAATTCTTGCTTGTTAAAAACCCTGGTCGCACACCCCCGTTAAGATTTCCTTCAAAAAAAGCCACTTTGGGCTAAACTAGGTCTGAGTGTAAGATAAACCCTAAGAAAAATAGAAAATAAGTTTGATATAAATGAGGGATGAGTATGAAATGTTTTGGTAAGTACGTAAATGTATTTCAACAGGCACTGCTCTTGTGCGCAATAATCACCGTTGCTGGCTGCGCAAAACAAAAAACTAAAGACGAAATGAACTTTGAAGAACTCCGCAAAAAAGCGTTTGTGCACCTTGAAAAAAAACAACGCGATGAAGCGGCAGGGTATTTAGAACAAATTATTGCAAAGCACCAAGATCGTTCTGATATAGGAAAGTATAAATTATTACTCGCTGAAGTGTATTTCAAGGCAGGAAAATATCCATCGGCATTTGAATTATATGACCACTACAACCAGTTTTATCCATCAGATGCACGCGCAGAATATGCCAAATACCGCTCAATTCTTTCAAAATTCTATCAAACCCTTCGATCAGATTGTGATCAATCTCAAACAGAAGACACGGTAAAATTGTGCTCCGATTACCTTGAAAACCCTGTGTATCAAAAATATGCCAACGATGTTTCTGACATTACTAAGACCTGCGAACACAAACTCGTTGATAAAGAAGTCTATGTTTTTAACTTTTATCTCAAACAAGGTGAATATGAAGCGGCCAATGGACGCCTCAAGCATTTACGTGAAGCCTATATGTCAAAAAATCAGGCGTTAGAAGCTCGCCTATTATACCTTGAAAGTCAGTTGGCTAAAAAACAAAAGAACCTGGCGTTGGTAAAAGAAAACATCGATAAACTCAATACGCAATATCCAGAGTCTCAATTTACCGCAATGACGCAATCCCTGGTATCAAAGCAAAGCTTTTTGTTTTAGCTGAAAACTGTAAAAGTATATGATCACACCCAAGCGCATACTGGGCAACCATGGCGAAGATGCCGTTGCAACATGGCTTATCGAAAATAAATTTGCAATCCTTGCTCGTAATTACCAAACGAGGACCGGCGAGGTTGATATTATAGCAACCAAAGGTGAAGTCGTTTCGTTTATTGAGGTAAAAACACGCAAATCGGCAAACTTCCCCATTTCAAATACCATAACCATTACCAAACAAAAACGAATCATTAAAGCGGCCTTTTCGTTTGTTCTCAAAAACCAGATTCGCGAAAAGGTCTTGCGTTTTGATGTGGCAACGGTCACCGTAACTGCACCAGAAAAATATGACATTACGTTTATAACGAATGCATTTACCGCGCCCTATTAAGGAAATTTTCATCACTTATTTTCGAGAAGCAGCCCGTTATTCTTCATGCCTTCATACAAAACCATTTTTTGTGCAATATTGTGAAACATCGGGGCTGCAACACCGGCGGCCCATAAATTGGCCTGCGATGGTTCGCGCACAAACGTTATAATAACCCGCTTATAATTGCCATGCTCCACAATGCCGGCAAAGGTATAAACGTGCGCCGTTTTTGAATAATGGCCATCTTTGACGCAACGAGCCGTACCGGTTTTACCCATAACACGACATCCTTTAACCGGATATTTTTCGCCAATTGTTTCAAGCGTGTTTTTCATATCAAAAATCGTATCGTCCCGATATAATTTGACCGGTTTAAAAGACGCAGCTTCTTTGAGCAGGGTTGGCGCAAGCGAGTAGCCACCATTGGCGATAATGCAAAAAGCTCGCCCTAATTGCAAAATGCTGGCCGTAATTTCATACCCAAACGACATAACCAAAACCGATGAGCGGCTCCATTTATCCGGATTATTAACAAAACCGGCACGCTCGCCGGGAAACTCAATTCCTGTTTTATGACCAAACCCAACACGCCTTAAATGTTCGTATAACTTTGAACCTAAACGTTTGGCAACTTTAGCAACGCCAACGTTACTTGAATTTTTAATGACTTCAAAAAATGGTACAACGCCAACACTTTTCCAGTTTTCTACACGAAACCCATCAATATAGGTCGCTTTGCCTTCGCAATCAATAAGCTCGTCATAGGTAACCGCCCGTTCTTCATATGCTGCTAATGCACAAAAAGCTTTAACGACCGATCCCAGTTCAAAGCAATCGGTAACCAAATTATTCTTGGTCGCCTCAAGATTAGTGACACTTTTTTGGTTGGGGTCAAAATCGGGATAATTAACCATCGCCAAAATTTGACCACTTGTTGGCTCCATAATTAATGCCGAACCCCCTTTTGCATTATGAAACGAAACGGCGGCCTTAAGTTCTTCTGCTGCAAGAAATTGCAGATTATTATCTAAGGTTAAATTAAGCGACTTACCAAGTTCCCCTGCTTTTTCAACTACCTTATTAAAGTAAAAAGATTTTGAACGCGCATCTTTTTCGAGCTTAACAACCGAAGGCAACCCGGCAAGCTGCTTGTTAAACATAAGCTCAATACCGGACAAACCAATATTATCAATATCGGTAAATCCAATAACTTGGGCCATTGATCTATTTGGATAAAAGCGTTGCGATTCATTAATTACTTGAAGATCGTCTACTTTTTGTTTCGTAATAAACTCCAAACGCTCTGGCGTTATTTTACGATCAACCCACAAAAAATGCCGCTCAGGATTTGCCTTGAGTCGATTATATACATCTTTATAATTGGCTTTTAAAAACTTTTCCAATCGCGCCGCATTTGTTAATTGACCTGGCAAAATAAATACCGATGGCACTTCACGATTAAAGGCTAATTGAACGGTGCCCGATCGATCATAAATTGTTGCTCGCGGCTGATCAACCTTAATCTGTACCCCATATTGACCGCGTGCCAAGTGCTCAAAAAAGCTTTTCTGATAAATTTGTAACAAAAACAACCGCGCAATAAGAATCATAAATAAGAAAAAAAAGGCCAACACAATCCATAGCAGTTTAAATTTGTATTCGGCCGCAAAATTTTTGCGTAACATTACTTCCCCTTATATATGGTTTGTCGTTGGTGTTACAAAAAAATCACCATCGGCCTGCGTTGTTAAGGTAATCACATGCGACATCATCAAATCCTTCATGCCATATTGCTCGACGGCCCAAACCTTGGTTTTTGATTGATCTTTGATTTGGTACAATTCTTTCATAAGTTCATTTTGTTCTTTAGTAAGTTTATCCTTTTTAAGCGCCAACCGTTGCTTGCCATAGTTTAACTTAATAATTAAGTTGTGCTGATAAATAACGCCAAAAACAAAGACCGTAACAAAGACAAATAACAATCGGCTGAATCTCATCCTAAACATGGTAAATCCTTGATTTTATCGCTGCCAACACATCATTAACCTTTCAAATTTTGAGCCTACCTATACTTAATAAATTTTTCCAGATATTATAAAAGAAGGTGTTTTTTTCGTTTCTTATATATGTAAGAGGAGCTACTATGTTCAAGTTTGTTACTTATCCATTATGTCTTACTGCCGTTCTCTTTTTATCTAGTTGCAATTGTCCTTTTGGTTGCTGCCAAAAAGATTGCTGCTGTCAAAAAGAATCTAATTGCAAAAAAGATTGTTGCTGTGAAAAATCGCAACCCCAAGCAATAGCAAATCCAATAACAAATACCGAAGCAACAAAACAACTCGTCATAACCACTAAAGAACAATTTGATAAAGATGTGCTTCAAGCAAAAATGCCCGTTATCGTCGATTTTTCTGCAGAATGGTGCGGCGCCTGTAAGGCCTCAAAACCAACCTTTGATGCAGTAGCCAACCAATTAGGTTCATCACATATATTTGCAACAATCGATATTGATAAAAATGAAGCAGTTGCCAAAGAACTTGAAGTTCAGGGAATTCCAACCTTTATCTTTTTCAAAGAAGGAAAAGAAGTCCACCGCATAACGGGTGCCATTACAAAAAAAGATGATTTTATTTCGGCCATCGAAAAAGCATTTGGGAAATAACCGAACAATTAGGGACGAACGACGATGAATCTTAAACTGTACAATTCACTTGCCAAGAAAAAAGAAAATTTCGTGCCACAAGCCCCCAATACGGTTCTCATGTACGTTTGTGGCGTAACCCCCTACGATTTTGCACATCTTGGTCATGGTCGTTCGTACATCAATTTTGACGTTTTATACCGCCTATTAACGTATCAAGGCAATGCCGTTTCTTATGTCAGAAATTTTACCGATATTGATGACAAAATTCTTGCGCGAGCTGCAAAAGAAGGCGCCCCCGAAAAATATGCCGAACTTGCGCAACGATTTATTGATGCATACCACCAAGATATGCAGGCAATTAACTGCCTTGCCCCAACAAATGAGCCCCGCGTTACACAATATGTCCCACAAATTATTGAATTTGTTGCCGCATTAGTTGAACACAAAAAAGCTTATGTTGTTGATAACGATGTCTATTTTGATATTGCAACGTTCCCAACCTATGGCAAATTATCTGGTCGGTCGGGCGATGATCTTATGGCCGGCGCACGAGTTGAAATAGATCCCCGCAAACGAAATCCTGGTGATTTTGTGTTATGGAAGGGAAATGCCGAACAAAAATTCTGGCAATCGCCATGGGGATATGGACGCCCAGGTTGGCATATCGAATGCTCGGTTATGAGTAATGCTCTTTTGGGCAAAACCATCGATATTCATGGTGGCGGAATGGATCTTATATTCCCCCATCACGAAAATGAAATCACGCAATCTGAAAGTCTTCATAACCAACCATTTGCACGGTACTGGCTCCATAATGCCTTCATAACGATCAACAAAGAAAAAATGTCTAAATCGCTTG
>CAZLQB010000011.1:0-15522 GCA_964561585.1 uncultured Pseudomonadota bacterium | reverse complement strand
CCTGTAATCCATGTTCTGGACAAAAAAGAGCAACCAAACGCGTATCATCATTTTGCTGTGCAACCCAATCAGCAAGAACATCAGGAAGAAAATGGTCGGTCCCATTATCATTAATATAACTACAATTATGACACACCAAAGCAATCCGCTTATTTTTCAAAAATTTTTCTGGATTACGCATAAGCAATTCTGCCCCAGTTACAAGTGGCGGCGCCAAAAGCCGTTCAAATGCAACATCGATATCTGGTTTATGGAAGGCTCCAAGATTTATTATCCGAGGGCAATTGCCCAATAATGTTTGCTCATAAGGATGCCCCAAAGAAAAAACAATTAATCGATCTTGGCATGGCTTCATTTTTTTAAGCCATTCTTCCTGATGCTTATTCCAAGCCCCTTGCGCATAAAAAAAGGATTGTAGAATAACAACATCATAACTAGCCTCTTTTGCAAGCGTCACTAATTTTTCAATACGCTCAATACTCGCACTATTTTTTGCATCACATACAACCTCAAAAAGCTGATCAACTTTATCTTTGAGCAATAACCCTAGGTAACTATTTCTCCCCGGAATAAACCAGTCTTCCCCTGGCCTAATCTTAGGCAAATCAACGGTTATCAAAAGAACTTTCTTATGCTTATAATCATCTATGCGAATATATTGCTTATTTGCCTTGGACGCCAACTCTTTGGCCAATTCCTTTTGATCAAAAAAACCATAAGCCTCAGGCTCTTTTCCCACATATTTATTTTTTATATCATTTGTTTTTTTAACAATTCCTTCATGACCCTTGAGCTTATCGTAAACCTCTGATTTTTCCAAAGCCTCAACTAATGCACATTGTTTATCTGGCTGCTCCGAAAAAATCAAAAGGTGAAAACCAGCATTAAGTGAGGTCTCAACATCACAAAGAAACGAAGCGTTAACATGAAAATCCCCGGCCTGTGCTGTTATCTTTTGTGGCTCATTATTAAAAGCCATCATGGCGATATCATCCGTTATCAAAAGAGCATCAGCGTTATGTCCATGCAACAATTTTACCACTGCTGCCGATTGGCTTGCCGGCTTTTTATCAAGGTTTGAACATATAGCATGACTCACCATAACAGCCGGCACACCCGCTTTAAGCGCTTGCATAAAAGGCTTCGAATGTTTTTGAAAATCTTCCTCATTAAAATCTATTTTCACATCGACGATGTGAGTATCGCCCAATCCACACCCCAAACCTGGAAAGTGTTTTACAACAGGGACAGCCCCTTCACTCAACAACCCCTTCGCAAAAGCCAATCCACACTCATATGCTTTGTCCGCATCACTAGAAAAACACCGCGTTGCCAACACATAATTATGCGGATCATATAAATCTAATGATGGCGCAAAAACCATATTGCCTTTGATCTTTATTGTTTGCCATCCTATAATTTTCCCCAGCTCAAAACAGGGCGCCGACCCTCCTTGAGCAACGTTATAGGGAGCTGGCACCGAAAAAAAACCGCCCAACTCACTGGCGCGAGAAACAATACCCCCCTCCCAATCAATCGTTACAAATAATGGAGGAATTCCAATTTTATTCGCTGTTACTTGAAGATGCTCGATTGTTGCTTTAATTTGATCATGGTCACGCATGTGCCACGCCTCAAGCATTACGCCGGCAGGCTTTGTTTTTTGCAGCCAAGAATCAAGCAACGCTTTGCTATGCGTCAAAGGCAAAGAAAAAATAAAACGTTGCCCAACAGGAATATTCTTTTTAATCCTTGGATGCCCAGACAACGAATTACTCACAAAAAAACAGAGAAGTAAAAGATTTATGCTTTTTGAGAATTTATTCACAACCGCACTCCTTTTTTGGTAATTAACTATATGGTTAGTGTACCATCACAAAAAAGTACCTGTAAATTACTCAATTTAAAAAACAGCCAAAGAAGAAAAAAGCCTTACCAGTTAAAAAACCGGTAAGGCTTTCAATTTTTACGAAAGGTCGATCACCTTTACGTTTATCCTTCTAGCCTAAACGTTGATAGCGATACATTACCTTGCCAATTACTCTAAAATTATCTTTACCGCGAATTAATGCAACAGGTGGAGTTTTATGGTTAACCGATTCAAGAACGATAAAGTCTTCCATATAAGTCACTTGCATGACCGCCTTGGTTTGATTGTCGTTTCCATACTCAACAGCCGCAACATCACCTGACCGGGTCCACATCTCAGGAGATATAATCAAATAGTCCCCTTTAACAAAATTTGGGGCCATTGCATTGCTTTCAATACACAGACAAAACATTGCCTCATCCGAGCTATTGAAAACAGGAACAAAAATATCTTTATAACCAGTGGTAACTTGTGTTAGTTGGTTATTATAAGGAGATGGATTTGCAGGAATATCGCCCATAACTGGAACAATTTTTAGTTGCAAATCAACAGATGTTGTTTCTGGCATGGTAACAGCAGTTTCAACATTGTCGGTCCGGCTTTTACGCTGGGCAAACAAGTCAACTGGGTGCGTGCCAAATGCCGAAGCAAGTTTCTTCAAGGCATCTTCATTCCACCGACGAGTTCCGTTTTTAATATGAGTTAAATAACTTTCAGACATTCCGGTTTTCTCTGCCAAAACCTTGGTTGTCCATCCGCGCTCTCTAAGAAGCTCTTTAACTCTTAATTCTGTGGAAGACATCTTCTACCCTTTCACTTGTACGTCGTTTAAACGACCACCCTCTTATTTTTCATTTCATTAATATAATCCATGTCAACTTGAAACGCTACTAAAATTTCAACATGAATCTTTAAAAAAGAAGTTTCTTTATGGCAAATTAACCAGAACAAAAACAAAGAAGTGTTCTTTATGTTGTTATATTAAAAAAACGTATGATAGAATATTAAAGCTATGAAAAAACAAATCAAAATTCCACACAATTTTTTCGAGAAAAAAGCCTGGGCAAGCAACTCGTATGTTTGCGGTATGGATGAGGTTGGCCGAGGGTGCCTTGCAGGTCCTGTTGTCGTCTCTGCTGTTATATTGCCCATCGGGACAAGATGTCGGTTTAAGGATTCAAAAATACTCACCGCCGATGAGCGCGAAAAGGATTTTATCTGGATTACCGAACACGCCTTTCATTCAACAGCCATTGTCAGCCACACGCTTGTTGATAAAATAAACATTTATCAGGCAACCGTTTATGCCATGAAACGAGCCTATATACAGCTAATTGAAACCATCCCATTTGAATACCAAGACCTGAAGTATCTGGTTGTGGATGCCGTCTCGCTCTCATTTGATAAGAATCACACCCACCGTACGCTTGAGATTAATCATTTTCCATTTGGCGAAAGTGTATCAACATCAATCGCGGCAGCATCAATTGTTGCCAAAGTTACCCGCGATCGCCTTATGAATAATGCGGCAGAAATTTTTCCGGCTTTTAGCTTTAATAAACACAAAGGATACGGCACCAAGCAACACCTTGCCGAATTAACCGTAAATGGGCAAAGCATTATCCACCGAACAAGCTTCCTAAAATCACTCAAAACGGGTACCAACGATGAACAACAAAAATCTCTTTTCGAATAACCAACCAGCCAAGACGGCGTTTGCTGAGGTTATCGAAAGCAACCTTGACCATTTTACAGCCCAATGTTGGGAATGGGACAACTTCCCATCTTTCGGAGACCTTGTTACCATAACAAATGATCCGCTTACCCTTATCGGATGCGTCACCCAAATACATACAGGTTCTATGGACCCAATGCGCTACCCATTTCCTTACAAAAAAACAGAAGCAGAATTACGCACAGAACAACCACAAATTTTTGAATTTCTAAAAACAACATTTACCGTACAAATAATCGGCCACGCAAACCATACAAAAAACGCCTCGTCATATTTCTATTTTTCACCGCCGAAACCGGCAAAAATTCATTCATTTGTTGATTATGCTTCGATGCATACATATGCCACTTTTTTTCAAAAACCACTTTATCTAAACGTGCTTTTTGCATATGCCGAAAATATCCCCAATCTTGACGAGCTGCTTTTGGCACTCCTTCATAACCTTTCTCAACGGCAACTCCTCAATAAAGAAAATCTTGAATCGTTCTGTGAAACTTTTTCATTGCTTACCGGCAATGATTATCGCAGACTTAAATTATTCTTAAGTAGGGTTGAAAATTTATAACAAAAAAAAGGGGTCTTATGTTGTCCAAAAAAAATATTTTTTATTGGATACATATAACCATTTTCACCGTTATAACGGCATCCGCAATTGAACCATCACTTGAAGATAAGCAACTCCGACACCAAATTGGGCAACTGCTAATCGTCGGCATTCCCGGAACAAATATTGAGGCAGCATCTCCAATCGCAATTCAACTGCACAGCCTTAATGTTGGCGGCGTTATTCTATTTGCTAAAAATATCACCGGCAAAGAACAACTCAAAAATCTAACAACACAATTGCAAAAAGCTGCAAACACCCCTCTCTTTATAGCCGTTGACGCGGAAGGCGGCAAAGTTAATCGCCTCAAGCCTGAGTTGGGGTTTTGGCCCATTCCTAGTGCAGCAGAAATGGGTAAAGGTTCAGTCGAACAAACATTTAAAATTTCATCCATGATTGCCGAACAACTTGCTCACGTCGGCTGCAATGTTAATTTTGCACCAGTTGTAGACCTTAATATAAACCCTGAAAATCCTGTAATTGGAAAATTTTGCCGATCTTTTTCTGATAAACCAGAGGATGTTGTTAACCACGCAAAAGCCTTTATAGCTGCGCACAAAAAACACAATATCATAACGGCACCAAAGCATTTTCCCGGCCACGGCAGCTCAACAACCGATAGCCACATGGAGCTAACCGATGTAACATTGACCTATAAGCCAGAAGAACTCATTCCTTATCAACAACTCATTTCGGCCGGTTTTGTTGATATGGTTATGACGGCACATATTATCAATCTAAATATTGATAAGGAATATCCGGCAACATTATCACCAAATTTCATTACGAAAGTCTTACGTGAAATAAATAAATTTGATGGAGTTGTTGTTTCAGACGACTTGTGTATGAGGGCTATTCACAATTACTTTTCATTTGAAAATGCCCTAATAACCGCCATTAACGCGGGGTGCGACCTCTTGATTATTTCGGGAAATACGGGTAATATTATGGCTGAACAAACAGCATGGTTAGAAACTCAAACTCAGGCTTGTGAAATTATTTTCACTGCGGTCAAACAAGGCAAAATAACAAAAGAACGAATCTTCAACGCTTTCAATCACATTCAAATTCTCAAAGGGAAATATGGCATCATTGGTTAAACGCTTTTTATTGGCATCCTTATTTTTTGCATCTTTTTCTTGTGGTAACGGATTTAACATTACCGATTACGAATTAGGCGCAACACGCATCAATAATGACTTTATACCTAGCACAACAATCGATCTAGAAAGTTTTGTTGCTGGCCCTGGACTTGAAACTATCTCTAATTATATACTTCAAAAAGAAGGATTCGCTTGTTCACGCCTCTCAACACCTAGAATTATGAGTAAAATACTAACGGCGCTCCATAAAAATGACAGCGAGCGTTCACCATCTGAACGTTTATGCCTTAAAACAATAAACTTTAGCATCAATAAACTGGCCTCAAGCCTTATCCCCTATTTTCAAAAACACCCAGGACCTCATCACCGTTTGGTTATTTTTGGTGGCGTTGTGCTCGGCGCTGGCCCTCTCTACCAAATGCTTCTACAACAAAGAATCAATAAATTACTCCTCAAATCAAAAACATCTGTTGATGTTTTTGTGTCGCCGCTTGGCGACGAACGTGCAATTATCGGATCTGTTGCTTATACCTCTCAACTTGAAAATCCAAAGCCTTATGCTATCGGCATCGACCTTGGTGGGACTCGTATCCGTGCCGCCAAAGTAAATCTTGAATCATTGACCATTTCTGGAAAAATTATTACCTGCAACTCGTTAAGCTGCGACTATAATATTCAAGCTATGCGTTACCTAAGCAACGCAATTAAGACAAATACTCGGGCGCTTGATTTAGCAAATCTGCCTCCGACACTTCATATTGACACAATACTTTCAACCAAAGATGCTTTGTTACATACCAACCTCACCGAAGATCTGCTCAACCAAATATGCGGCCTTCTCAGCAATTTTGACCTTACTGATGTGGCATTTATAAGTATTGCCTCACCAGGCATTAACGACGAAAAAACAGGCTGGGTAAAACTTGCCTATAACGTTCCATTGACCGACATAAATTTGCCCGAGGAAGTTTATAATAAAGGACTTTCTCGCGATATCGACATAAAAATTACAAGCGATGTCGGAAGCGCCGGCGTTGGGGAACTCATGTATGGTGCCGGACAAAAACTTCCGGGCGTTTTTGTTCTGGGTATTGGGACCGGGCTCAACCTGTGTTACGTAGCAAAAGATGGCCTTAAGGTTGATACCGATTCTAGCGAATCAGCAGACGATGAAGACCGATCCTGGACGCCCTTCATCCCCAGAATTCCATCTGGATTACTCCCAAGATGCTCACCACGCCCACGTCAATCACCAACAGGCAAAGACAGCCATCCTCTTGCCGACTTCTGTTTTTAAGGCAAGACTGAAATATAAAACCATTTCGATATTGAAAATCTTCACTAGCTGTGCGAAAACAATTGATTTTCACGCAGCTAAAAAAACAATATCCAAACTGCACAAAATCGCTTAGAAAATCTTTTCTAAAGCATTGCTTAATTCTCGGGCAGCGTTATATTTCTCTCGTAACAAATACAAAAATTGTAACAGCAAGGCACAGGGAATTTAGCCAATGAACAGCAACCAAGCAAGTACTGCTCAACCAATAATGCATCTTTCATATCATCAAGGATATGACTCTATTTATAACGCTAGTTATGAATTTGGTTTTGTTTTTGTAGATGAAGATGAGCTTGAAGATGACGACGACACAGAATTTGAGAACGATGTTGATGATGATGCGTTAACGCTCCATTAAATAAAACTATCAAAAAAATGAAAGACTATAAAAAAACATGACGACCTTTTTAAACAAATCACTTTCAATTGCAGTATTCACCATCTTTTCGCTTTGCACCCCATTATGCTCAATGGGCAAAGAAGAAGTTGTAGATAATTTGGACTACGAATTTGAAGGAATTACCTCGATGGATTTTGTGGGCAACTTAACCGATGCGGAACTCGAACGACACGTAAGCCGCAGTCCATTTCTGGAAGAAATCAGCCTTACTTGTTGTTTCAATATAACCAATGCTGGGCTTAACACAGTAACGATTCGCTGCCCCTTAATAAGAACAATCACTCTTAACGATTGCCCGAACATAACGACCGCTGACATCGCTGAAATACAAGAACAAAACCCCTTATGTCAAATAATCAGATAATAAAAAACAAAATTTGTTACCTTGATCATGAAAAAATCACATAAAAAAAGGCCCGCAGTTTTGCAGGCCTTTTTTTATAACCATATAAAATGTTTTTTTCTATTTACCTGCTTTCATTGGCAAATATCCCATAAGGTACTTAATGTCATCATCACCAAATCGTAAGCCGCCACCCCAAAATGGATTTGCGCTGCTTTTACTACAAACATCATCAACACCAAAAGAAGTATATAGGTTCTTCATAAAGAACAACTTATTCATCCATTTAATATGCGGACGCTTGTCGTTGAGACGATTAACACCGTTAAAATCAAATGCTTCGAGCGAGGTAATCCAATGGAAATAATCGGTTTCAAGCGGTACGTAATAATCAACACCAAACCCGATCGTATTTTCCATCAAGCCCAGACGTAATGCCAATCGATCAAAGCGCTTACCAAACTGTAAGCCAAACAATATATCGTTTTTCTTTTGCCTTGTTGTTTCAAAGACAGGCGCGCACGCTGTTTGAGTATACCCAGTTGGATCTTTTGCCTTGCTTGGATCGATAACATTACCGTTTGTATCTCGACGGGTTACGTAATTTGTCTCACGAGAAATACTGCCTTTTTCGGCACTTGTTAACTGCATCAAATAAAAGAAATCTGAATTTGGTCGTAATCTCAATTCAAAAACACCCTTGGAATTATTCTGGCGCAACATAGATTCACTATGCATATCAAAATTTAACATAAGCGCCTGCGTACGCCCAATATAGTCGCGTAATCCCCGGATAGTCTTTTTCAGGTCTCCATATGTTTCGTCTTCATTGATCAATTTACCAACAAGCCCCTTACCGCTATTAACCTTCTCCATAACCTGACCAGTTTCGCGCAGGGTATCTTTAGTCTGAATTGCTGCATCTTCAACATGCTCAAACGCTGTACCAATTTTTTTGGCCGCACCAGAAAAATCTTCCGTAACTCTATTAACACCGGTATTAAGAGAATTGGAAACCATGTGTATATCATCGGTAACCATAGGAACACCGCGCTTAAGCGAAGCGGCCGTTGACTTGAAATCGGTGAGCATATCGTTGATGTTGCTCTCGTTGCGATTCATTGTTTTAAGTAAAATCTCAGAAAAGTCGGCAAGCTTATCGGTTGCCTTTGCCACCGAATTAAGTGCCATACGCATATTTTCTTCACCACGATGGGTGGCAAATACATTTTTAAATGCCGACGTTATATCTTGGATTGTTGTTGCAATATCACGAAATTGGTCTAACATTTCGCCAATACTTGCCGGCGTTCTGCCAGGCATGGATAAAGTACTGCCAGGCATCAAAATCCCCGTATCGGGAGTTCCTGGATCAATTTCTAAAGTCTTTGTTCCAATCAAACTATCTTGGTGGATTAAGGCGTAGGCATTTTTTGCCAACCGATTGTTTTTGTTAACACGAATAACAACCTCCGCCTTGCCGTTATCAAGAAGCTCAATGGTTTCAACCCATCCAACCTCAACACCCGCAATTTTTACCGGAGATTTAACTGCCAAGCCACCAGTATCATCAAAATAAGCCTTGTAGGTGTAAAACTGGTGCTTATCGAACCGTAAGGCCTTGATATTAATACTCAAATACAAAAATATACCAATGGCTGCCAAAATAAATAAACCAACACGCGTTTCTGTATTCACACCACACCCTATTTAAAAACTAAAGCCAATAAATTTTCATAATTTTAAAATAACGCTTCTTTTCCTTTTTTTCCTCTTTACCCGATGCCGATTTATCTTGGGTCTCTCCTGCCTTTGCTGCTGAATCATTTTTTTGATTATCTTGCGGCACTGCTGTTTCTTTTATAATTGCCAACAACCTTTGCTCAACTTTATTAACCTTCCCATAAGATAACACAGAATATACCTTAGAGTTAAAGTTTTTAGCAAAAACATCCTTTAAAGGTGCCAGAACCTTAGGTTTTTCCCCATAAATAGGTTGTACAAATTTCCAATTTCCATCCCAATCTGAACCAAAATCTTTTTTGAACGATGCTGCAAACTTTTTAAATTCTTCCTTCATCATATGTGCATCATTTGCTAACGGACGGCGCATGCCAAATATCGCGCATAATGCATCAGAAAAAACGAGTGGGTCAATGGTTGCATCTTCGGTCCATACGGTAAAAATATCGCACAGATAAAGGTCTTTATTAGATTCAGCCTGCTTTTTTTTAGACGGCAATTGTGGTGGATGATAAAATACATCAAGATTGTCTAACCCCGCAGCGTTCATAAGTTCTGAAGGATCGTATAATTTTTTCCCGCGCTTTTTTAAAAACTCAACCAACCGCGTATGAAATTCACCCAACGGGATTTTGCCAGGAATCTCAAGGGTCTTAAGTAATACTTCATATTCCTTTTTGAATTCTTGTTTCTTAAAATCAAACGCTTTATTAAGATTTATTTTGCCATGTTCAGATGATACGCAAATGCCAACTTCCCCACCAACACCATCAATCCCCGAATCAAAATTAAAAACCTGCCAGCGGTTCAGGTGTGAAACAAGATGAAAAACAAATTTTTGCATTGCAGATAATTCACCTTTTTCATCGCCAACCGTTTTTTTCTCCTCTGGTGTCTTCTCGTTCTTTTTTTCTTTTTCTTCAGCAATAAGCCCCTGATTCAGTTGTGCTATGGCAATATTAACGCCGCCAAGAGCAAGCATTTCGGCATGTTCCCGATCAACCATTGTCTTAATAAAACTAGAACCAACAATCGTACTTCGAATAAGTTGTTCGGTTATTACGACGATCAGTGAAAGCATCATCAAAGCAAAAATAATTACCGATCCTGGTCTTGCAGATCTCATGATCAAATTCCTATCGTAACGTAATCAATTACATTGGCGCCGGAGGCACCGGAAGACTTGGCGGAACATCTAAAGGTGGCGTTGGCGGCACTTGAGGCGTATTTTGGGCACCCATTATGTCGTCCTTTTTGCTATCATCTTCCTTCTCTTTTTTCTCTTCATGCTCTTGTTGCAGCGAGGTTGGGTACGTAAAAACGACAAACGATGCACGAAATGCATGGCTCTGGCTGAACATTGCATTCCAAAACTCTATATATAGATCGGCACGCGCAGGCACAACACCCATTGTTTCTTTGCGGTCACCCCACGAAAACAATCGTCGCGCCTCGTCATCACCTTTTTCATTTTTTACTTTATATACATATTCAACATAAAAAGTCTTAATGTTATCGGCAACTAAATGTGTACGAATTGGGTTCGCTTTTTCTTTTTCTGTTGGGGCAGCAAACTCATCTATTTTCATTTTAACGTTATCAATATCTGCCGTTTCCTTACGCCACAATTGATAGCTCTGAACACCCCTCTTGCTTTTTTCCTTATCTAATTTTAGCTCGTACATAACACGAGCTAAGCGCACTCGCCGTTGCCCATAAACCTGTAAGGGGTTGGTATTAATCATAGCAAAGCTTTTGCACGGATACGCCATCCGACCCTCAAAGCGACGGCCCTCTTGGTCCTCATAAAAAGCCAAAAAATAGTTTTTTCGCTTTTCCAACTCGTTCTGCTTTTCTTTTTCCTGCTCTTCTTTGCTTAGTATTTTTTTGTCTTGCTTGGCATCTTCTTGTTTTTCCTTATCGGCCCCACTATCTTTCTTATTAAAGTCCTTATAAGTAGGGGGAATAAAAGCCGTGTTAAAGTCTCGCTCCATCTGGTTAAATAGCAAACAAACCTGACGGTTGGCAGTAAGAATATCACGAACCTTATCAAGATAGGTCATCAAATTTCTATACGTCTGAAGCATGCCAAAGACCACCACACACGAAAGCGATAGCGCTATCATTACTTCAAGAAGAGTAAAAGCTCGCTGAGTATTTTTCATCGTTTTTCTTGCTCTTTTTCAGCAGGTTTCACAACAATACTCATCATGGGAATCTCGTGATATACATTGTCCTTTTTCCATGCAGCCTCTGTTTTGAGCATTTGGATTACATTTTTGAATTCTTTTAATCCTGACTTTGGCTGAATATCAACCGCTTGGGTAGTAAGGGTAACATTAGGATTTTCAAGCCGATTAACTATTTTTTTCCCAGCCTCTGGTGGTGTGATAAAACCGGCATACAAATCGCGCTTAAGTAAAAATGTTCGCTCAATTTCATCACGCTCACGCAAGACTTTGTTTAATGCGCGCGATTGTAAATTCGCGATAATAAATACGCAGCTCGTTAAAATGGTCATGGCCAACAAAACTTCGACGAGGGTAAACGCGGCCTTTCTCATCAATTACCTTTCTGGGCGGATAAAACCATCATGAAATTCAAATTTTCCAAAAAAAGGTGATATGGTAAAGCTTACGGGAATTTCGGTCCCCTTTTCTTTGTCCTTGCGCGTTACATGAATAAGAACATCTTGCACCAACCCATCGGGAATAACATAACAATACCCCTCACCCTTATTCTCGCTCAATATCTCATCTTTACCATGATATAACGCTTTAATTTTAACCGATTTATGAAGAATATATTGAGTATTAAAGTAAAACGAAGCAACTTGCCGATATATTTTCCGGCCCTGCTTTTCTGGGTGATCCAATTCTTCTTCAACCATAATTGTGTCGGCCTGATCGACCGATGTTTTAAATACAATGCGATGAACTTTTTGTGTTGATATTGCTTCTTGGCGGGTAAAAAAGACAATGTCATTAAGATCGGCAAGAATCGTTGGCCACTCGGCCTGCGGCGTCCTTAATAAAAGACGCGGAACAATGATGGCTGCCATAAAAGCCATAATGCTTACAACAACCATCATTTCTAATAACGTAAAAGCGCAACGAACTTGCTTCACGCGTGTTATGCCCCCGCGTCAAATTTAGGTTCGTCCTCGGTTCCTGAACCAACCCAAATGATCTCAAATTGCTTGTATTTGTCTCTGTATTTTTCTACTGGGCAGTGATAAATAAATTCGATGCCACTTGAATCCTTAGTTTCATCTTCTTGAATAAATGGCCATTGATCAGCAACGCGACGATATCGATCATCATTAGGACGAGGATTTTCAACCAACGCCTTGAGCCCTTCTTTGGTTGTTGGATACGTCCCAAGAGCAACTCGATAACTCAAAAGGGCTTCTTTAATGTTTCCAACCTGAAGCGCTACCTTCTTTTGCTCAGTTTGCCCAATCTGCCGAACAAGGCGAGGCCCGAGAAAAGCAAATATAAACGCTATAATGGTGATAACAAAAAGCATTTCGATTAACGTAAACCCAAAACTTCTTCTTAAATTCATACGAAACTCCTTCGATATATGATATTAGCGCAGGCCGTTCTCTCCTGCACCTCCCTGTTATATACCTGCCATATCACCCATACTCATGATAGGTAAAAATATCGCAGCAACAATAAACAATACAATAAGGCCCATAACCATAGTCATAATAGGATTAATCTTTGCGGTCAAGCTATCGGATAAATCATTCAACTCATTTTCATAATCGCCCCCAACGGTCAAAAGCATTTCGGCAAGCTTGCCTGACTGCTCACCCGTGCTAATCATATAACTGGCGATATGGGGAAATATTCCGGTCTCTTTGAGGTACTTGGCTATTTTACCTTCTTTGATAATTTTATCACGCGCACCCATCAATTTTTGTACCAAAACTTTATTTTCAACAATATTGCTCACAATGTCCAAAGCTTCAGATAAATTTACGCCACTTTCCAAAAGCATGCCGAGCGTTTTGCTAAATTGCACAACCGCTTTTGTTTTTGAAAAATACGCGGTAAGCGCAAACTTGAGCAAAAACTCATCTACCTTAAGCTTGCCCGAAGGGGTTGATTTCCAATACGTAAACAAAAGAATGCAACCAATAAAAGACCCAATCGCCACCGTAAAATGATTAACAAAAAAATCGGACAACGCGATTAATATTTTTGTTGGAATCGGTAAATCGTGCCCCATTTTACTAAAAACGCCTTTAATTTTTGGAACAAGACCAACCAACAACCCAATCACTACCAAAAAAGCAAATGATAACGTTATAAGCGGTGTCGCCATTGCCTTTTTGACCTTCTTTTTTGTTTCGGCCGATCGTTCAAGATATTCGGTTAGGCGCAAAAGGATTGTGTCTAATTTGCCACTCGCCTCACCAGCCCTGACCAATTGGACATATACATTGGTAAAGATCTTTGGATATTTGGCCAGCTCTTTTGCAAACGATTCACCCGACTTTACCCCGTCCTTAATATTTACCAAGGTGCGGCGAAATGGGTCTTCAAACTGTTCAATCAATAACTCTAATGCCTGCAAAAGCGGAACCGATGATTTTAATAAAACAGAAAGTTGCTTAGTAAAAAGAATAAGTGTTTTAAGATCAACCTTTTTTTCGAATAACGAAGATAAGAAAAAACGAGCGCCCTCGGTTGAGGCGTCAACGATTTTTACCGGCATCAAACCCTGACCTTGAAGAATATCTTTTGCCGTTTGGGCTGAAGGAGCGTCGAGCGTACCCGTCACCTTTGCCCCTCGCCGGCTATACGATTCATAATGAAAAAGTGGCATAAGTCCTCCAAAAAATCGACGGCGTACTCTTTTTTCTTGCTAATTTTTTTAAAAACCTGTTATTGTCATAGCGCGTCTCGGTACACAGTGGTAACACAAACATCACAACGTACTTTATCAAAAAGGATCGTGTAATGAAAACAAAAATAATGTTTTCCCTTTTCTTAGCGTTTTTCCTTATATATCTCCCTTGCTCCTTTGCCGGCACTCAAGTAAAAAAAGTAACCTTTCAAACCCCTGACGAAGCACTTAAGGCAATCGTCGAATTTGAAACAAATATTGACAATGAAACCCCGATGCAGTTGAATTTGCGCAGCTTTAAATCAATGTTTATCGATAAAACGATACCAACACTCGCCTTGCGTGGACGTCCCGAATTAGTTCAATCAAAGACCTCGCAATTCAATAAATCTTTTATTAAATATATCAAAGATATCTATAATGAACCAACTTACGCCGAAATTCTCTCACAAAATGGAATCCATCTTGTAGAGTTTTTGGAACTCGCCACCGAAATAAACCTTAACTGCGAAACAACCTATGTTTGCATGCGTTTGTTTTACAACAAAATAAAAGCCTCTGAACTCGTAGACGACACCATGATTACGCAAATTATCCCACACCTCCCTAAGCACCTTGACCGCTTTTTCTACACAAAAGACGAAGATACAAAAAAGGTTAATCTCACATTCGTCAAAAAAAATCTTGAGTCACTGCTCATGACCAAAATCACCGAAAAACTTCCAGAGTTCCAAAATAAACCAAATGAATTTGCTCAGGTACTTGGCAACGAAATAATAACGTTTGTTAAAAAGGAAACCGACCGCGCCGAACGAGAACTTAACAAATTCGAAAGCCGCGAACGTTTACGCCAAATGGTTATCCGCTTTCTTGAACTTACCCTCAGCAAACTTATTTGGAATCCAAAAGCACCAGAAAGCGTATGGCAATCGTTCCTTGGCCTTGCAAACAATCTCCAATTACTCGGCGCTTATGGCATTATTGATCATATGGATGACCTTGATGATCTTTTGTGGTCACTCACTCACCGGTTCTGTTATTTCCTTGACCTTACCGGCTCCATTTTACCCCTTGAAGTTTATGAAGAAATGGAACACGACCTAAGAAATGGGCTCATCCTTTTTCTTGAGGAACAAGAACAGGATTTTGGCATACAAACCAAAAAAGAAACGCTCGCTACCACTTTATTACACGCAAAAACAAGAGCGTATGCATATCAGAAAAAGGGATTATTTACCCAACCATTTTGAATTAATTTTAAGGTATAGAACAAAGAGGGCCCGCAAATTTGCGGGCCTCAATTTTTACCTTAGCTTTTCCCCATTATATTTTGTAAGACTTTAGAATTTGACTTGGCTTCCAAAACATCAAGCCAAAAATCTGCTTTTTTCTTGTTTTTAACCAAATTTGTACATTTTTAGCCTCAACTGGACAAATTCGATATTGAATGTAGAATTTGTCCAATGGCATCTCAAATCCGCTCTAAAAGGAGATTATTTATGATAAAGCGTGAAATTACGGCCGA
>CAZLQB010000010.1:11734-16483 GCA_964561585.1 uncultured Pseudomonadota bacterium | reverse complement strand
CGATTTTGCATAGCCCCCCTCAATTTTATTTCATTTTGCTTTCTCTAAGTTTTAAGCAACCGAAAACAAAAATCAACAAAAGAACATTATTTGGGTTATTTAAACGTCCAAATTTTTCTTTCACGGCTAAAAAACCGGAGAAGGGACCGATTGCTTCGCGTACTTAAAAGCACTAAATAGGCGATGCAGAGATTAATGAAAATTTTCAAAAGCGTCGCTTTCCACGAAAAGATGTTTAAAAAAACAACCTTTTTGATAAAAAACTGATCAAAAAAAACAATCCCTACAATAAAAAAGCTTAAAAGCGTTCCCGCGGCATCAAGAAACATTACACGCAAATAACGGGCAAGAAAAACCAGCGGAATAAGGTACACCAAAATAAGGCCAAAGCGCCCATATAAAAAACAATCTTGTAATATCAATAACCCCAACGGAAGATAAAAATTTTTAAACGTGTAGGTATACGACGATGCAAGCAGCTGCTGCAATATAAAAAACACCAGTAAACTTTGTATAATCCACCCAGACAAAAGCGTATACAATAAAAAATCAAGAAAGAAAAACAACAAAGCCAACATAATACTCGTTACCTAATTTGAAGAGGATTTCCACACTTTATCACATGCAACACTGCATAATCCAATTGATGCGAACAGCCTTCCCAGGCGGTTTTAAGTTGCCCCAACGGATCATCATGGCGTTCGGCACCCATACGCACAAAAGTTCCCCAATGCATAGGTAAAAAATGTCGTGCACCAAGCTCAATGAATGCCCTAATAGCTTCTTCAGAATTTATGTGAGATTCGGCAATATATTTGCGTGGCTCATTGGGCCCGATAGGCATTAATGCCACATCAATTTTGCCATAACGCTCAGCAATAGCGGTAAAATGATCGCCATATGCCGTATCGCCAGCAAAATAAATTTTCTGTCCCGCAACCTCAATCATCCAGCTTCCCCACAACGATTTATTGATGTCAAAAAGGCCTCGACTCGTCCAATGGATCGCCGGCAAAAATGATAACAATAATTGAACCCCAGAACTCAACTCAACAACCTCTTTTTCCCACCACGTTTTTTCAATCACCTTGTTAAAACCACGACGAGAAAACCATCGCTTATTTCCCACAGGGACAAGAAATAATGGATCGTGCGCTTGTAATACACGCAAACTTTTAACGTCCAGGTGGTCTTTATGGTTATGAGATATAAGCACAACGTCAATTTTGGGTAATTTTTCTAACGCTATTGGAACCGGAAGCCGGCGAGAAAATACCGGAAACCCACTAAAAAGCATAGGGTCTGTAATGATATTTATCCCGGCAATTTGAATCAAAAAAGTTGAGTGGCCCAACCAGGTAATTAATGGCTCAATGCTACGCTCAGCAGGATTTGTTAAGGCAACAAACATTGGCTCAACGTCTGCCAAAACACGTGGCGCCTGTTCTTTAAATGCTTGCCGAACATGATGTCCCGTTACACACACAAAACTTTGAGCAAAATTTATAAGTCGAAACAAAATGCTGTCGCGTTTATCGTTATAAAAACGCCCACCCCAAAGATATGGCTTCATTTTCCACCGGTAATTTTTATATAAGGTATTAATTTGTCATTTAGAAATCGCATAAAACATGCTTTAAATCTAATTCTTAGCGTCTCAGAAGTCAAATAAAAATCACTAAGCGCCCGCTTCCTGCTCAATAACGGCAGAACCCAAACAATAGTCTCCGTCATAAAAAACGGTAAACTGCCCTGGGGCAATCCCCTGGTCTTGGCCGTCAATAAGCACTAAGCCACGAGACCTATCAATAAGCTCGAGTGTACAATTATACAACGCTTCGCCATGACGAAGCTTGACCTGAAGGGCATTATTTTCAGGTGGTAGGACAGTAACCCAGTTAAAGTCGCCAACCTGCAAAATATTACGTTTTTTATCGGGGGAAAAGTAGTTGCGTGAAATAGTAACGATGTTTTTTATCGGATCTTTGGCAACTACGTACCATGGACCGCCGGACAAACCAATGCCTTTGCGTTGCCCAATGGTAAAGTACCAAAAGCCCTGATGTTGGCCCACAACAGCCCCTGTTTCATATTCAACCAGATCACCCGCCCGCTCGCCAAGGTGGTGCTTAATAAACTCGCTAAATTCAATTTTTCCCAAAAAACAAATGCCCTGGCTATCTTTGCGTTCTTTGTTAGGCAAATTATACTGGGCGGCCAGCGCCCGAACTTCAGGTTTTAGAAGATGCCCAATAGGAAAAAGGGCTCGCGATAATTGGCTTTGATTAAGCTGTGATAAAAAATAGGTCTGGTCTTTAAAAGAATCTTTTGCCCGTTTGAGCAGAAATAATCCATCTTTTTCTTCTATTTGCGCATAATGCCCGGTCGCAACTTTTTCAAAGCTAGGGTCAATTTTATCAAAAAAACACCCAAACTTTATGTGCTGGTTACACAAAATGTCGGGGCTGGGCGTCCTGCCCTCACGCACTTGATTAACCGTATAAGCAACAACCCGGGACCAGTATTCCTCCTGGAGTGGAACAACCTGTAATGGAACAGTCAATTTTTCGCAAACCTTAGTTACATAGTCAAGGTCCTCTTCCCAGGGGCAACTGCCCAAATAGGCAAGCTCATCCTCAAGCCAAATTTTGAGATAAAAAGCGGTTAAGTCATGCCCCTGCTCTTTGAGCAAAGCAAGCGCAACTGAACTATCAACTCCACCGGAAACTAATACCGCTATTTTCATATATTCCAGTTCTTATAAAAACAAACTAGCAATTGCCGCATTCAATAAGTTGGCGAGTGTGCCACCAAGCAATGCTCGCATGCCAAGTCTTGTTAATAATTGGCGCTTCTCGGGGCAAATAGCACCGATGCCGCCAATTTGAATTCCTATTGAGGAAAAATTGGCAAATCCGGCCAATGCGTAGGTCAAAATAGCCATGCTACGATCACACAAACCAGCTTTAATGAACGAGGAATACGCAACAAATTCGTTGATCGCTAATTTTTGTCCAAGCAATGCACCGGCCGCCTGACATTCATGTGCTGGAATGCCAAGAAGATACACAATGCCATAAAACATTTTCCCAAATAACATGTTTAACGTAAGCGGTGTCGCCATAAAATAAGCGGTCGCCCACACCAAAACGCTATCCATTAATGCAACTAAGCTAATAAAAGCAATCAACATTGCGCCAACATTAACTGCCAAACTTAACCCATCGGACGTCCCGGTCGAAATCGCATCCAAAATATTTTTGGTGTGGCGAGGGACAGCAACCGTTTTGCCACCCAAGGTCTCAGGTGTTTCAGTTTCAGGAATTAATATTTTTGAAATCAAAATAGAACCAGGAATTGCCATAAAACTTGCTGACAACATATGGAGCACCGGCACCCCCATAAGCCCGTAGGCGGCCAAAATAGCGCCACTCAAATGGGCCATGCCACTAACCATCATCGTTAAAGTTTCGGAGGTGGTCATACGCGCAATATAATTTTTGATAAGCAATGGAGCTTCGGTTTGGCCAAGCATACTATTAGCGGCAACCGATAGTGTTTCGGCGCCCGAGGTCCCCAAAATTGGACGAATAGCCCACGCAAAACCTTTAACAATAATTTGCACAATCCCTAAATGAAAAAGGAGCGCCATTAATGCGCCAAAAAAGATAATAATTGGCAACACTTTGATAGCAAAAACAAACCCCCATGGGCCATCAACTTTTGCCAGGCTTCCAAACATAAAACAAACACCGCTGTCGGCGTATTGATAAATTGATTTAAAAATGTCGGCTAATCGACCAAATATAATAAGGCCAACCGAGGTTTTTAGGATAAAAAAAGCAAAAACAAATTGCAGGGCCAAGGCCGAAAAAACCAACCGTAAACTAATCTTACTTTTGTGTGAAGAAAACAAAAACGCAATAGCCAAAATGACTATAATACCTATAAATCCTAAATAGCGATTATACTCGAGAAAATATTCAAACATCATCTATCCTTTCACTCATAAAATTTCATAAAAAAAGCCGACTGATGGATTTAACCATCAATCGGCATATTCTGTCAAGCATGAAAAAACATTAACAAATTTTATGTAAAAGGGCAAAAATTATGATTATGCGAGACGGTGAAACGGAGCAAGAAAGCGCTCAATTCCTATATTAATAGCTAACGCACAATCAATAAAATAATCAGAATAACTGTCTTCTGGCAAGCCAAGCGCTTGCTCTTTCGCCTTATTATAATCCTGATAAATTTTCTCAATACGTCGCTGGAAATTGCTGACAACAACAACAAGAACAACAAAATCAGCCCAGGCCGCACCTCTTCTAGGCGCTGCAAGTAAATTCAACTGGCCGCATACATCCCTAATAGCTTCAACCCTTGCATCCTCAGGCAACATAAATTCTTGATCGTTTTCGTTTTCAGCTATATTGCTTGCTCTAATGAGCGCATCTTGCAAGCGCTGTTTAAATCCAACCAAACCAATATCATGACCATGTCCACCAAGGCAAAGATCCAATGACTGAATTTCATCAGCTAAATTGAATGGCTGCTCAACAACTTCCATTGGCACGTCTTCTTCTTCTATTGCAAAAACATTTGAGCTAACCAATAAGCATAAACCCATAGAAAAAAGAAAACGAGAAAATAAACTAGTCCTTTTCATAATAAAACCTCCAAATAAATATTGATAAAAACTATCTTTAAATTGGGAAAAAACGCGGAGCTATTCTCATAGAAAAA
>CAZLQB010000010.1:900-11724 GCA_964561585.1 uncultured Pseudomonadota bacterium | reverse complement strand
CATCTCAATAAACATGTCGATATATTCTGGATTTTCTGCTTCGACCGCTTTTATATCACTATAGGCAAAAGCAATATCATTAATTCTCTTTTGTAATCCACTGATAAAAACACGCTCAAAAATTGCAGCCTCTGCTCCACCCAAGATTGCAACCCTATGCGCCGATATTTGAATCAAACTGTCGCGAATCTCTTCAAAAATACCACTTTTAACATCATTATTCCAAACTACATTTTGATTATTTACAACAATATCACATGCCCATCCAAGCAAAGATTGCAAATAATCCTTAAAATCAACTAAATCCCTGTGATCGCGTCCATCCAAACAGTCATTCAACGATTGAATTTCGGCGGCAAGATCAAAAACCAGAACGTCTACAGCGACTGGTTGTGCAACAATAGGCATTTCCATACCTTCAGCTATCGCAAAAACGTTTGAACTGACCAATAAGCAAAAGCCTACAGAAACAAGAAAACTAGCAAACAAATTATTCTTTTTCATGATCAAACCTCCATAAAAAAATATTATATGTAAAGCTTATTTAGATAGTGAACAAGCCGGCCAAGATGGAAAAATATCCGGCGCTATTCTGCTATTAAAAAAATCAAAAGACCTATAAATATTCATAACCATCGCACAAAAAAAATCAGAAGCCTCGGGCTTCTCGCCCGTTGTCTCTATTGTTCGGTATATATAATCTAAATAAATATCAAAAACATGTTGCTGCAAACCAGGATCAATAAGTATTTTCTTAATCTCATCAACATTTTTAGTCTTCAAAATAACTCGACTATTTTGTGCGATATAACCCAAATAAGAAAAAATTTTCACCGCATCATCTTCAGAAAAAACCCTGTCATGCTGACGAGCTTGAATAAGCATCACTTGCAAAACAGTTGCAAGCTTTGTTGTTATAACATGCTCTCTTCCTTCAAAACAATTGGACAGCGCCAAAATATCATTATATGTACTAATAGGAAAAGCCCTATGTTTTTGCATGCTAACCATAGCGTTAACATTATGCGACACAAAACCGCACACTGAACCAAAAAAAGCTAGAATAATCAATAATTTTTTCATAATCAAACCTCCAAATAAATATTGGCAAAAAACAAAACAAGTCTATACATATTAAATTTTATCAAATAAAAGACAAACAGTAAAACGCTTTCCTGCAGAGGGAAATTCTCCCTGCAACCGAACGTTGTAACTATTCCAACGCCAAAAATCAAGCAATGTATCCCTACTTAAAAAGAATACCCTGCGCTCGACGATCAATCATTTCTTTTTCGAGCAATGGGGTAAGAAGATCTTCCATATCCCCCTGCATAACCATATCAAGCTTTTTAAGCGTAACCTCGGTGCGATGGTCAGTTACTCGGTTTTGAGGGAAATTATAGGTACGAATTTTTTCAGCACGTTCACCACCACCAATAAGTTGTTTGCGGGCAACGCGTTCTTGAGCTTCGCGTCTTTCACGTTCAGCTTCATATAACCGGGCCTGCAAAACCTTCATGGCTTTAGCTTTGTTTTTGATTTGTGAGCGTTCATCTTGGCAAGTCACCACAAGCCCCGTTGGAATATGGGTTATGCGGACCGCCGAATCGGTAGTATTAACATGCTGGCCACCCGCGCCACTTGAACGGTAAACGTCAACGCGCAGATCCCCAGCATTAATAGACACATCAACTTCCTCAGCTTCGGGCAGAACAGCAACCGTTACCGTTGAGGTATGAATACGGCCAGCACCCTCGGTCTTTGGCACGCGCTGTACACGATGCACTCCCGACTCAAATTTGAAAAATTTAAATACATTTTTACCTTCAATATAGGCAATAAGTTCTTTAAATCCCCCAAGGTCGGTTTGGCTACATTCGACAATCGAAACCTTCCAGCCACGATTTAACGCATAAATGCTATACATTTTATATAAATCTAAGGCGAACAGAGCGGCTTCCTGCCCACCGGTTCCGGCCCTAATTTCAAGAAAAACAGAGCGTTCATTACGCTCATCGGTCGGATATAATTTTTCTTCGAGTTGTTTTTCTAGTTCGATAAGCTTTGGCTGGCTTTCGGCGATTTCTTCTTCATATAAAGCTCTCATTTCGCCCGATTCTTTTTCGGCGTTCTGTTTACAAGCCTTGATATTTTCCTGAAGCGCGGAAATTTGCTTATGAAAATCAAGAACCGCACCATAGAGTGACGCCTCACGTTGTAATCCTGCACGAGTTCGTTGGTCAAGATTTTGATTGTTTAACTTTTCAGCCAACTCATCATATTCTTTTTGAATAACAATCCAATCTAACATATCAATGTCCCAAATTTAGAACCCATGCCAATAGTAAATCTCACAACTGAACCATTCTACCAAATGCTGTATTTTTTTCACTATTCATTTGTGGGTACGACATGAAAACAAAAAAGAACCCGGAGATTTTTCACTCCGGGCTTTCTTTTATTTCTGTATCAAATCAAACAAGCGTTATTTCTTTTTTTTGTCATAACGTTGTTGGAATTTCTCAATACGACCAGCGGTATCAATAAACTTCTGCTGACCGGTAAACAAAGGATGGCAATTTGAGCAAATATCAATCTCAATACGTTGAGATGTTGAAATTGTTTCAATTGCATTACCGCAAGCACAGCGGATGGTGATGTCGTGCATCTTTGGATGTATTTCTTTATTCATGAAAAGCCTCTTATTACTTTATACCTTTTGCCTTGAGCGTTTCTTTGAGCTTCGTAATGATCTTAACGTCTTCAACTGCTGCGCCCCGCACTTTGCCGAGGTAGTAAGAAGCGTAATCAGACCACAAGACAATATTAAACAATTGTTCCTCAAAAGTATCTCCTAAAACAGGCGGCTTGTAAAGTAAAACTCCCTTTTCCCGCAAAATTTCCCCTGTCGCGTCCATAGCCTTATGTATCTTTACAGGTAGAAAATCTATCACATAAAGCAGGACACACGGCGTTGATTTACACATCTCAAACCCGTTAATCAGGTTATGGTTCAATTCTGGAAATGTAGAACTAACCGCATGAACCTTACTATTTTCGTTAAATTGGGTCTGGGCTCGGTAGGCAACGGCCGACGTCACGCCACTAACACCCCATATATGGAAAAATTCGTACCCATTTACCGCGTACAAAAACTCCTTGAAAAATTGTTCATTCTCAAATTTAGGGATAAAGCAGTCGGCATGCTTACAAAAAGCATCAACCTTGCGAGCTCCCTCAAGAATTCCAAGCGTGTTGAAAAACTCCAAAATAAAGCCCAAAAACGTTCCCAAAGCCGACCTAGGCGCAAGGGACTGGGGAACAAGCGCAAATGGGATATTTTTCTTTTCAGCAAATTCGGCCGCCTTGCCGCCACTGGCCAAAACAATGGTAGGGATAAATCGATCTGATAATTGTGATAAAACCTCAAGCGTCTCCCACGTATTACCCGAATAGCTTATGACAATGGCCAATGTATCTGAACCAATACACCCCGGCAAATCGCAGGTGTCTACCACATAGGTATTGAGCCCTTCTTTACGATCCAAAAAGGTCTTAACGATACGCCCAGCGATCCCAGAACCTCCCATGCCAACAAAAACAATATTTTTGATGTGCTTGGGCATCCGTGTTTCATAACGGTTCATAAAATCTTTGGCCAACTGAACACCATCTTTGAGCTTTTGCGTCCAAAGACCAAATTCGTTAAGCATCATAACAGTCCTCGCATGATTTAGAATTAAGCTAATTTAACTTCTTTCATATATGCCACAATATCCTGCTTAATAAAAGCCTCCTTGCTCGAACGTAATAATGACGTGAGTTGTTGTTTCGCCTCATTTTTTTGACCAACTTCAAAAAGGCAACGTCCATAATGAAGCCCAGCATATGGATGCTCACGCGTATTTTTCATACACTGCGCAAACAATGGCAACGCCTCGGCCGGACGCTTTATATTTAACAATGCCAACGCGTAGTTATAGGCATAAAAATCATTATTCGGTTGCTGTTTATGGGTTGCTTCTAAATATTTGCAGGCATCGGCATACCGACGAACGGTAAAGTAGGATGCGCCCAAATAAAAGGCCGAATCGCGGTAATTTCTTTGCGCAACCGGTTCAAAACTTGAAATAGCTTTTTCGATTTTGCCCAAATTATAACAAACAATCCCACGCACATAGAGCAATTCATCGTCAACCATATCGCCTTGCAGCGCATGATCATAACAGTCTTCGGCTATTGCTAATCGATTTGTATTAAAATAAAGGTCGCCCAAGTTCTTCCATGCTCGACTAAAACTCGGCCGTAACGCAACAGCCTCCCTAAAACAACTTTCTGCTTGCGCCAAGCCCCGCTCCTCTAAATGAAACATGCCCAAATTATTGAATAACTCTGGATGCGCCTCGCCAATCTCAAGCGCACGCACATAATGGGCATAGGCTTGGTCGCGAGATCCTCGTGTTTGAAATATTGTTGCCAGGTTTATATGCGGTTCGGCGTAGAAATTATCCACTTCAATCGATTTTTCAAAACAGCTAATCGCCTTTGGCAAATCACCCTTGATATTCATGGCCACCGCAAAATTATTCCATGCTCGAGCATCTAAAGGATTTTTATCAAGGACATCCTGCCAAAAAGATTCTTCGGTGCTCCATATATTATTACGAACCTTGGACGCTGTGCCAAAGACTATAAACAGCACAGAAAAAATAGCGCAATAATGTATGAACTTTAGCTGAATTGATTTGAGTGTTTTTAGTTTTTCAAAAGCAAAGAGCGCTATGCGTAACAGCCCTAAACCGATAAGAAATAGAATTCCAAACGAAGCTATATATGTTTTATAATCACATACCAACTCGGTAGCAGGAAAAATAGATGCCCGTGGCAAAATGGTACAAAAAAACCAGGCAACGCAAAAACTGAAAATATTGGCCCGATCTTTTATGAAAAGGTAGAGCGCACCGCCGATAATGGTACTAAGGGTTATCAAAGGCAAAATAACGTCTAACTCAAAAAAGCCACGTGCCAACTTGTACCCATAATCAAAACACAAACCAAACGGCCAAAAGAAAATGCCCATATAATGCAAAATAACTTTAAACTGCGATATAAAGAAAGCGCCCGTGGTGATAAATTGGGTTGGTTCTGCTGTTATCATATTGCCACGATTATTGTGCACAGGTGTGGTTGCAGCCGAAACGATATTATGAGTTTTTGCTATGCCAAATCGAGACAAATACCAAAAAACAATAAACGTTATGCAACCATGAGCCCAAAGCCGTGACTTAAAATCATGCCAATCACCCTCGGCAATAAAAAACCAATCGACAAGAATTACTAACGCAGGAAGCGTAATAATAATCTCCTTGGTCCCTGTACTAAATGCGGCCAACACAAAAGATAGTCCATAAAGTGAATACTTTACGTTGGTCGATTTTGCTCGGGCCGCATAAACAAATGATAATAAAACGGCAAAAACAAAAAAGACCACTAAGCCTTCAAGGCGCATTTGCGTTATATAGCTTACCGTTTGCGTTTGTGCCGGGTGCAGTAAAAACAACCCCGAGACCAAAATCGCTAAAGGATAAGCATGTTTTTGCAAAAAGGCGTTTTTTTTGAGGTCCGATAAAAGCTTGGCAACAATGATAAAGACCATAATGCCAATAACAATATGCAACAAAACATCAAAAATACGGTAGGCGAACGGAGTATCTTTCCAACGCGTAAAGGTAAATTGATTAAGAAGGCGAGAAATCCAACGCGATCCGTTGAAAAACAATCCTTTAACGTCAAGGGTTCTGGCGTGAATATATTCCAAAATTGTTGGAAAATCGTCAAAGACAAAGCCGTAATTCAACGTTGGCCAGTAAATAAGAAACGTCAGTAAACTCAATAATGTTGGCGGCATAATCCAATAAAGATAGGTATTGATATTGGCCTTTGCAGTATTTTTTACCACAGCATCTCCTTTTTATTTATGCTGCTTTTTTTTGCTCAGAAACTGGACCATTTTTTAACGCTAATGCGTTCTTAAAATCGGATAACGATATGCTTCCCTTGCCTTGAGAAACCTTAGCCTGTAATGCAACGCGCATCAGTTCATTTTTTACCGTCTTTTGAAATTCTTCTGGCGCATTAACCTTAGATAGTTCGGTTAAATATGCTTGCGCCTGGTCAAATTTCTGCATTTTTTCTAAACACGCAGAAACTCTAAAAAACGCTTGCGGCAAAGGCTTTGGCATTGATGTTATTTTTTTAAACATATCATGAGCTTTTGCATAATCTTTTTGGGTAAATAATGTCTCGGCAAGATTATACATATAACGTCCATCCTGGGGATTATCGCGAACAAGCTTTGTATAAATCGATACAGATTTATCATAATTACCGAGCATATAGTGAGCATTTGCCAGCCCAAACCAAACTTGTTCATTGCTGCAACCACGCTCAATAACCTGCTCAAAAGCTCCAACCGCTTCAGGGAATTTTTTAAGGCGCATGCTCATTTGGGCAAAGGTAAAGAAGCCATCAGGGTTATCCAGGTCATTTTCAACCGCTTTTTTAAAATATCCCCATGCCACTTCTTGCTGATTTTTTTCAAGATATAAGCGGCCAAGGTTGTAATAGGCTTTGCCATAATAAGGCCTTAATTGAACGGCCGTTGCCAACATACGCTCGGCATCATCATATTGCTTTTTCTTAATAAGCAAAGTCCCTAAATTGTTGTACGCTTCTGGGTAATTTGGACAAATATGTAGAGCAACTTTTAGCGAGTCAATTGCTTTATCAACGTCATCTTTTAGACAATACGCAACCGCAATATTGCTGAGCGGATCGGAATAAAACTTATCAAGGCTAATAGCTTTTTGGTAGGCAACAATTGATTCGTCAATGCGTCCGGCCTCATTAAGGGCAACGCCATAATTATTGTGTACGCGCGCTTTTAATGGTGCATGTTCCGAGTTGTATTTCCAAAATGCAACGCTTGATTCCCAGATATCGTTGTGCAACATTGCAGCAAAGCCAACCGGTAAAAAGAAAAGCGTCAGCGCCGCCAAATAGACGTTACATAACGCCACTCTCTGGGTGATATTTGGAGAAACAGAAACAACAAAATCTACAAGTTTTTGCACCACAAATACAATCGCCAAGGCCAAAACAAAGAGCCAACCAACTGAGGCCAAATAGGTCTTATAATCACACACAAGTTCCGGCGCTGGAATAATACTGGAACGCGGAGCAATACAAACAAAAAACCAAAAAAGCCCAAAGACTACTGGTGAATAAAGCTTCCTAATTGCAGCATATAAAGCCCAACCATAAATCACAGCTAACACGGTAAATGGAGCAATTGATTCGACCGAAAAAAAGCTTGGCGCCAACTTCCAATCATATTCAACACTTGTCCCCACAGGCCAAACAAACATCCAAAGATAATGCAACACAACCCTAAATTCAGAGATCAAAAATTGGTATGGCGTAATTGTATCGTAAGCATTTGCGGTCAAAATATTGCCACGATTATTGCCCGAAATACTTTTAAGCGTTAGAACGTCGGCAGTAAAATTGGTTGTCAGATAATGCAATGCAAGGCCTATAAAATAAACATCAAACAAAGCATGCAGCCATATACGACGCTTAAAGTCTTGCAAGTCCATTTGAGCAATAAAAAACCAGTCAACCAAAAGCATTAAAAGTGGCGTTACAACAACAATCTCTTTTGTTCCCCAGGCAATCAACCCGGCAAGCAATAAAAAGCCTACATAAGTAATCTTTGACGAAATCTTTTGAGCGATTGATGCTTTAACAAACAAAAACACCAACAACACAACAAATAGACTTGCCAAGCCCTCAACGCGGGCCTGAATAACATAAGAAACAGTTTGTGTTTGAACTGGGTGTAATAAAAAAAGTGCCGCCGTTACAAAACCAATAAGCGTCGCATTGTTATAAAAAAAGGCATGCTTTTTGAGCTGAAGACACAAGGTCTTTATGAGATAAAAAACAAGCAGCCCGGTGATAATATGAATAGCCAAATTAAGAACACGATAATACAACGAATCAAAACGACCAACCATATAATTCAGTCGATTTAACCAGTCGCCAAACCAACGCGGTCCACGCCACCAACGCAATAATGGATTATCAAACCGAATGTAAAATTTTTTCGAGATATTCGCAACATCATCAAATTGGAATGGATAATGAAGCGAAGGGAGATAAAACAAGGCGGTCAATAACACTAATATTGAAGGGGGAATTAGGTGTTGCCACCAAGCTTCTTGTTGACGAATATCATCAGAACACGACTCATTCATACCAACGGTTGGCAGACTTTTTTCATGCGATTTCATTAATTTCTCCTTTTATAAAAACTTGTAATGAATGCATAGCTACTGCCGATTTTACTCCAAAATACAGATATGTCGAATAAAAAAACCGGGTTTTGGGCGCCGATTTGACCAGCCCATGAATATGCCCTATGCTTAGCGTGATAATGATGATTTTCATTATGGTTTTAAAGCAAAAAAACATGCTTACTTAAACTCAAATAAGGGATAATTATGATGTCGGCAAAAATCCTTGAATTGCTTAATCAAATAGCTATTTTGTTGCCGGTCTTGCTGGTTCTTTTTACCTTCACTGGATTTATGCAAGCGCTCACCGCAAAGCTCATGGGCGACCGAACGGCCGAACATGATGGTTTTTTGTCGCTCAACCCCTTTACACACCTTGATATATTCGGCTTAATAATAGTTTTTTTCGGATACTTTGTAATAGGACTTATAACGACCAACCAGCTTCCCAATGATCTTTTTTTTATTATCCTCGTCTCGCTTGGAGCCAAAATGATTGTTCCTGTTCCAATAGAAGCTAAAAAATTCAAAAACTATAAATTGGGCTTACTTGTCACCTATTTATCTGGCTGCTTAGGCAGCATTGTTTTAGCCGTGGGCGCAATTCTTTTTGCCAGATGTTTATGTTTTTTTTCGATGCCTAATTACGTAATTATAAGCATTATGGATATCGTTATCACCATCATTAAGCTTGCCGTTTTATTTGGAATACTAAATCTTATCCCACTTCCACCGTTTAATGGATGGAGAGTTTTGCAATCGATCATCCCCCCATCACGCCAACACATTATTACGTGGCTTGAAAAATACTCGTTATTCATTTTTCTCATTATTTTTGCAGTCCCTGGTATTAACGATAGTTTTTTTGATGTACTTTCAAGAATATGCTTAACCATCAAAAAACTGCTCCTTGGCTATACAGACCTACTATAACAAAGAGAGGATTAAATAAATGCATGCATCACTTAGTACAACATTGGCAAAAATTGCCATTAGCGTGCCAGCTTATATGGCTGGAATCACCATTCATGAATTTGCCCACGCACTAACGGCAGTCCGCTTGGGCGATCCTACGCCACAAAGACTTGGGCGTCTTACCCTAAACCCAGCAGCCCATATTGATTGGCTTGGCGTTCTGTGTCTTTTGGTTTTTAGAGTTGGTTGGGCTAGGCCGGTGGTCTTTAATCCCTACAACTTTAAGCATCCGCGTTTTTATTCAATTCTTTGTGCTCTGGCTGGCCCCTTGTCTAATTTCATTCTTGCGCTCATTTCATTATATGCCCTTGCTTACCTTCCTTTATTAGAACTTTCGGCCGCAGCCCATCTAACCTTTGTTCAAATATTTTCGGCATTAACATACGCCAATATTATGCTTGGCGTGGTAAACCTTCTCCCAATCCCATCATTTGACGGTAGCCACTTATACATGACTTTCTTGAGGGACAAATACCCTCATGTTATTGACTGGTTATATCGCTATGGACTTTTCATATTTTTTGTCATTTTTTTACTCCCGCAAACACAAAACTTTCTTTACAAATTAATCATGAACACCGAAGCAATACTTAAATTTTTTGTTTTTTAGTTGTAAAAAGTGCTGGAATAAATGAAAAATTTAACTAATAGATTGTCCTATCTTGTCATGCTGAACGTGATTCAGCATCCATCTTGTTCTTACATCGCTTTTGCTTATTAAATTAAAATCAGGATGGCCCCTGAATCACGTTCAGGGTGACAAAAAAAGGGTTATGTTATGAACGCAAATATCGCCGAATCATTAAAACTGATTAAACATGGCACTGTTCAAATTGTCCCCGAAGCCGATTTGATTAAAAAACTTGAACGCGGCCGACCATTACGCATCAAATTGGGCATGGACCCTACAGCACCAGACCTTCACCTTGGCCACGCCGTTGTATTGGGCAAAATGCGCCAACTACAAGACCTTGGCCACGAGGTTGTTTTCCTTATTGGTGACTACACCACACGCATTGGCGACCCAACAGGACGCAGCAAAACACGCCCACCATTAAGCGAAGAAGATATCAAAAAAAATGCTCAAACCTATTTTGAACAAGTCAGCAAAATCCTTGACCCACAAAAAACAATCGTTCGCTATAATTCAGAATGGCTTGCTAAATTAACCTTTGCCGATGTTTTACAACTTGCCGGCAAAACAACCCTGGCTCGCCTGATCGAACGCGAAGACTTTCAAAAAAGATTGTCCGAAAATGTTTCAATTGGGTTTCATGAACTTTTGTACCCGCTTATGCAAGGATACGACTCCGTTGCCCTTAAATCGGACATGGAATTAGGCGGCACCGACCAAACCTTTAATCTCCTTATGGGCCGATTTTTACAAGAACAATACGAACAAGAACCGCAAGTTATTTTGACCGTGCCGTTACTAGAAGGTCTTGATGGCGTCAATCAAATGCCTAAAAGCCTCGGCACCTACGTTCGCTTA
>CAZLQB010000010.1:0-890 GCA_964561585.1 uncultured Pseudomonadota bacterium | reverse complement strand
TAAGCTCATGTCTATTTCTGATGAACTTATGTGGCGCTATTATCATTTACTACTCAATAAAACAAATGATGAAATAACGGCGATGAAACAAGGCATTGATAAGGGTACCCATCACCCCATGGTCCTCAAAAAAGACATGGCCGCTGCAATTATTGCCCGTTTTTGGTCGACCAAAGAAGCTGAAATTGCCCGCCAAAACTTTGAATCGCTTTTTCAAAAAAAAGATTACTCAAAAGCAAATGAGGTCGAACTTCCAGCCGAAACCAAAAACCCGTTATGGATCGTTGAGCTTTTAAAGCAACTCAAGGCAATAACAAGCACATCAGAAGCAAAAAGGCTTATTGAATCAAATGCTGTTGAAATTGATGAAAAGGCGGTTGCCGACTTTAAGGCAGAAATTATCTGGAAATCGGGAACAACAATTAAGGTTGGAAAACATAAATTCTATAAAATTAAGTAAAAAATACCGTTCTAGCGCAAAACATAGTCTTTTTATAACCCCCGACGCAATCGGGGGTGACTCACTTACTCAAATACCCCATCCAATCGCGCCATTTGTTTTTTTTGCCAATTCTGATACAATAAATAACAGTTGTGAATTAAATCAAACATACATCGCAAAACAAGGATTATTATGAAAATTAACATTATTACTAAATTAGTGCTTTTTGGCTTGATCAGCATTGGCACAACCAATGCAATGGATTTTACGCCGCCCGGCTCTCCGCATCCTGAATTTGCCGTAGTTCCCGGAGCCCCTATTGCTAATGAAGGCATAACCGATTTAATGCTTGCGGCACAAACAGGAAATCTTGAGGCCGCTCAAGCCGACCTAGCTCAATTTACTAAGCCTGCATTCTGTGCCGTATTTGCCGATCACGAAAAAATTA
>CAZLQB010000009.1:11860-16791 GCA_964561585.1 uncultured Pseudomonadota bacterium | reverse complement strand
CGTCACGTTTTCTGATAGCGGCCGAATTTATAGTTACGGCTCATCACTTATTATGGGTGGCGACTTGACCATTCCAGCCGACAAGGTTTTGCATTGCGGTGGTAATTTGATTATTGATGGCAAAGGCCATACATTAACCTTGGGCAGCGGAGCGCAGCTCTTTTTGGACAATGCTTCGACGTTGACCCTGCGTAATATGGTGGTCAAAACAACCCATCAATATCCTGGGGCCCCAGCGCTGACCCTATCATCAACATTCAGCAAATTAGCGCTTGATAATGTTATGCTCGCGTTGAGTGATGATTTTTATGTTAATCGTGGCCAATTGTTTATTCATAATGATGTTATGGTAACGGGCACCTCGGCGCTGGTGTATCGCTCGACATCGCCAAGCGTTATTGCTTCGCAAGGCTGCTTGTTTTTCGATAATGGGACCACCTTTTCATACGCACCAGCCACAAATAATAAAGATTTGATGCTTATGGCCGATGCATCGTCAAGCCTTGTGCTTGACGGCTGCTCGCTCAAAACTACCCATACCGGCATGCGTCTGACCAAGGGCCGTTTATACATGGACAATAAAATTCAATGTGACAGTTCGTCGGTAAATAAATTAAATGCGGTTTCGTTAATAACTTCGCAAGATTATGGAAGTGGTATTGCTTACTCCGTCTCATGGTCGCCAGATGGTAAATACGTTGCAATTGTGGGCAGTGGTTCACCAGCGCTCAGGGTTTATAGATTCAATGGAGTTACCCTAGTCTCGGTAGCAACATTTGCGTCCGGGAGCGCTCGAACGTTATCGTGGTCGTCCGATGGGCGATATATAGCGGTTGGTGGGGATAGCCCAATTAAGATTTATAGTTTTAACGGAAGTTCTTTAGTGTCTGTAACAACGAAAGCTTGTGGTTCTGGTGAAATTTTTTCTGTTTCCTGGTCTCCGGATGGGCAGTATTTAGCCATTGGGTGTCAATCCCCTACCAATGGTAACGAGTTTCAGATTTATAGATTTGACGGATTAAGGCTTACGTTGGTGACGTCGCAAGATTATGGGTCGGCCGTTTTTACAACTGCTTGGGCGCCTGATGGAAAATATGTGGCAATTGGGGGATCCCCGGCAACGATGTTTGGTGGTGTTGCTAGCACTGATACGTTTCAGATTTATCGGTTTGATGGAAGTCTGCTTACAGCGGTAGTCTCGGCAGCTTATGGGGATCAATTAATGTCAGTATCATGGTCGCCCGATGGGCTGTATGTGGCTGTTTTTGGGTGGAGTAGTCAACCTGTAAAGATTTATCGGTTTGATGGGCGTACGCTTACATTAATAACATCTCAGCTTTTTGGCAATTTTCCTCGGTGGGTGTCATGGTCACCCGATGGCCGTTATATTGGTATTGGTGGGCAAGCGCCATCAACGTTTGGCGGCGCTGCTAATTCGGATGAGTTTCAGATTTATAGATTTGATGGAATTCGGCTTACGGCAATAATCTCGCAAAATTATGGGCTCGCCATTTTGTCAATAGCCTGGTCTCCTGATGGAAAATACGTGGCAATTTGTGGCGAAACGCCTTTGAATAGTAATGAATTATGGATTGATCGTTGTCTTTATAAAAATGAAACGGCAACGCAGCCAATGGATAAAAGTATTGTGTGGGGCAATAGCGCCGCGGGAGCAGCATCAGATTTAGATATTCATATTTTAAGTGATGCGCGTGTTGAGGTGAGTGGAAAGGTTTTTCACGATCCGGCGTAAGCAGGAGAAGATGGATCCCGGCTCGGCGGCCGGGATGACAAAAAGGCTGGAAGGGCCCCCGGTAAAAACGGGGCCCTTATTTCTTATCTTATTTTAACGCCCTATAAATGGCCCAGAGGCCGGCGAAAACGCCGAGGTAAGGAGTGTATGCTACCCAGGCACTCATGCCATGGTGGAGGAGCGTATCGGCCGCGAGGGCAACGCTTATAAGAGCCGGATAAGGGGTGAATATAATAACCCAGCGATACCGTTCGTTTCGCCACACAAGCCCAAAAAGGCCAAACGTGAGGAGGGGATACAAAATGAGCAACAGGTACGAAATAATGCGTTTAATGAGTTGCCCAAGAAGGCCATTGCTTATTGCGTCTGGGATTATGGCGTGATTGAGGATGAGGTTTTTTGAAAAATTAACAACCGATGGGGCTTCATAATGGATTTTAATTTGAGAAAAAAAGCTTGGACTTGTTACGGCATGGTTGGTGATTTTTGTTTGGATGTTATTTTCGACATCAAAAATCTTCCCCTCGGGGATAGTTAATTGTTGGTGTTTATTATCAACAAAAAAGGTTGGAGCGCTGATCGTTTTTTGGATAGTAAATTGCGGGGTCATAAAAATAAGAAAAAGATCTTTTCCCTCTTTTGTCTGAAGGTCAAGGACGCTAAATGATCCAAGGGTATTTTGTTCCAAATTCATCCATTTGTTTATTACCCGTTGCGTCGAAATTTGCTTAAAGTGCTCCATTTTGTATTGTTCTGCTTTGAAGGTGAGCGGAGCAATAAAGTATTCGTTGATGGTAAAACTAGTCAATGCAAGGCAGATGCCAATTATAGCAAAGAGCTTAAACAACTTTTGTAAGCTGAGGCTCAACAGCAGCAAGGTGTCAAATTCCTGTTGCAGATATAATTCGCGTAGGAGCAGGCAGGTTGCAAGCCAACAACTGGTTGGAAGTTGTTCAAAAAATGATGGCGCAAGATTAAGCGTGAGAAAATAGAGGATATCGTAAACGCTTGAATGTTTTACGCGTAAAAGCTTTTCAAAGAATTCGACGAAATTGAATAAAAAGACAAAAAAGAGGTTTATCGCCAAAAGATATTTGAAAAAGCGTATAAAAAAGTATCGTTGGAATGTTAATCTGTGCTGCATAAATTGCTCATAATAACGTTTTTGTCATCCCGGACGTGCCTGCCCGCCATAGCCACGTTAGGGCGACGGCTGGGATTCAGGATCCATCTTTTTTTTCTTATAAAACTCATATTTTCTTAAGAGATTCCGGGGTTATCAATCCGCATGATGCTAATGCTTTTATGGCTTCTTCAAAGCTTATATTTGTTGGGATAACCTCATCCTCAGGCATGATAAAAAAGTAACCAGAGGTTGGGTTTGGAGAATTAGGCATAAAGACTTTGCAGTATTTTTCTCCAGGATATTGTTTTATTCCTTCAGGGATTATTTTTTCATAGGTGTCGCCCGCCGATTCCAATAAAAATGCCAAATGATACTGGCCTTTTTTTGGGTAAGGGATAAGCACAACGCTGCGTTGTATGGGTTTTGCGGAGTCCGATAACTTAAAGAAATCAACGACGATTTTAGCCGAAGAATAAACAATTCTTACCAGCGGAATTTTGTTTATTAAGCGCTCGGTATAATGGACTATCGAATGGGCGATGAAAATTTTCAAAACGATTCCCGTGGCAAGGATAAGAAGCATTACCAAAGCAAATTCTGAGCCAGGTATTTTTTGTAAAAAAAGTGGCTCAACTTGGCGAAGCGGCGCGATAATGCGGCTAAAAAGGCCATACATAAAATTTATGAAAAACAATGTTGCGGCGATGGGGATAATAGTAAATAAGCCGCTAAGAAATAGTGTTTTTATATGATGAAGTATTTTGTGCTTTTTTTCTGGCATTGGCATAAATGCTCCTTTTTTTTAATCCTGGGTAAGGAATTTTTGCAGTTCTTGAGCAAGTTCTTGAGCTGTGGTTTGTGCTAATTGCAGCGATTCCGCTTCGGTCATAACACGTAAAATATTTTCGGTTCCCGAGTAACGGACCAATATGCGGCCGGTTGGTAATAGTTTTTCATAGGTTGCGATAATGTCTGGAAATGGGTCAACGGCAAGGTCCTTTTTGTTTTGTATTGGGATATTGAGCAATACTTGTGGAAACGCATTAAATGTTGTTAAGTCCCAATTTTGATTGATAATTACCGCTTCAAGGACCTTGAGAGCGACAAAAATACCGTCGCTCGTTGGCATATAATCTCTAATTATCGTGTGCCCCGATATTTCACCACCAATTGAAAGATGGTCTTTTACCAATGCTTCGGCAACATAACGATCGCCAACTTTGGTGCGGATAAGCTTTTTGCCGAGTGCTGCAAGTGCTTGTTCAAACCCTTGGTTTGACATAACGGTGCCAACAATTGTTTGAGCCGCTTTGTATTCTGGATGGGTTTGTAGTAAAAACAAAACGTCATCGCCATTTTTTATGGTTCCCGTTTTGGTTACGGCAATAATACGGTCGCCATCCCCGTCAAATGCAAAACCGACATGAGCTTTTTCGGCAACAACCTTTTTTTGCAAATCTTCTGGGTGGGTTGCGCCACATTTTTCGTTAATATTGGTACCTGTTGGTTGATCGGCAATAGCTATAACCTCAGCGCCGAGTTGGGTAAAAATTGCAGGGGCAATATGTGCGGTTGCTCCATGAGCGCAATCGAGCACAACCTTAATACCTTTAAAGACGTTTGCTGGAAAATGGCTAACAATTTTATCTTGATAATGTTTTTCGGCCGCCGTCCATATTTCTACCGGTATTTCGGGTGATTGGGTAGCAGGGTTATTTTGTTCTTTTGCATACCATTCTTCAAAATAGGTTGTTATATGAGCTTCGTCTTTTTTGGTGAGCTTGCTTGCTTTGGCATCAAATAATTTTATGCCGTTATCATAATATGGGTTATGTGAGGCTGAGATAACAATGCAAAAGTTAAAACGCGAACTGTCTTTAATGAGTTGATATGCCATAGGGGTTGGCATAACGCCGCCATCAACAACATCAAGATTAAATGATGAAAGACCGAAAATAAGGTCGTTTTTGATTCGTTGGCAGGAGACACGCGTGTCGTGCCCAATTAATACGCCGGGCGTTGCAGCCTTGTATTTTTCGGTTGACCATTGTG
>CAZLQB010000009.1:0-11850 GCA_964561585.1 uncultured Pseudomonadota bacterium | reverse complement strand
AGGGCTGTTGGTGTGAATGGAAAACCATCAGCGTGAGCGCGTATTCCATCTGTTCCAAATGCAAGTTGCTTATTCATAGGTCTTTTAAATCCTTCGAAAGAATATTAATTGCTTGTAGAATTTTTTTTGTATTGAAATGATGTTTTTTATTTTACCTGCCATGCTAAAATAATACAAAGTATTTTTAACGATAAAACTGAGGTGAGTGCGTTATGGATAGCCAATTTTATCTTAAATGTTACGCTGTAGGGCTTTCAGTGGCTTCTGCCGTTGGGCCTATTTTTGTTCTTACCTTTAATCGCGGTGCTTGGTATGGTTTTGCGCGGGGGTTTGCAACCGCTTTTGGGGCCGCTTGCGGTGACGGGTTTCTTTTTTTCCTCGGACTTTTGGGTGTTTTGCGTCTTTTGGGGGAATATCATGGGACCCTTTTGGCTATGGATATTATTGGTGGGGCCTTTTTACTTCATTTGGGATTCCGGTCATTTAAAGGGCATCAGAAATATGTAAGTGATGCACCCATTGTTAGCGCCCCGCCTATTTTGACTGTTATGAAATCATTCTTTTTGACGGTCGCCAACCCATTAACCGTTTTGTTTTTTATGTTTGTTGGGGTTCGTATTTTACCCGAAGAAGTTTATTCGTTACCGTTACGCCAGGTTACCTTTGGCAGTTTGTGTGTTTTTGCCGGCTCGTTAACTATTCTTACGACCGTTGCTTTTACCGCTTCTCACCTTGGTCAGGCAATTAGTGAGCGACGTTTACGGAATGTTTCCCAAGTAACCGGGGCCGTTTTTCTTGGTCTTGGTTCATATTTTTTCTACGATTTTGTTGTTCGTATTTTGAAAATATTTCATTGGCTATAATGGCCTTTTACATAACTAGCTAACGCACCCGTCGCCCAAGGTGCGGTGGATTCGACTGCGCCCTAAGAAGGGCTCCGCTCACCACAAACGGGTGTATTATTATTCGTTCGCCCTACCTGCCCGCCATAGCCATGATAGGGCGACTGTCGACGCGGTGCGTGATCCTAACCCGCCGTTCGCCCTGAGCGTAGTCGAATGGGTACGACCGGCGTAATCTTTTGGTGAAGTCTGGAGCCGGGATCCATTATTTATCCTATTTTGTTGTTATCAGCAGTCGCTTTATGTAACAATAAATTATGAAAATCTAATAGATCTTTTTGGGTGTTCGGGGGGATTTCTTATGAAGATCAAAAAACCATTTTTAATCACAAGGAGGGCGCATGCAACAATAGCGTTAATGTTTCTTTATGGGAATTTAAGGGGGATGCTATGAAGATTATATCAATCGTGTGGGGGTTATTATTAGCACTCGGATTATGTTTTGTAACCGATTGTTTTGGGGCTCGCGGCGGAAAGCGTCCAAGGACGTTATCCGCCTCTTCTGGTGAAAAAGTTGATGTTGCTGTTGATGCCCAAGTGTGGGAAATGGATGTTTTTGAACCTGAGGCCCCAGAAGAAGATTCTGAATTTGATTCTGAAGAAGATTATATCAAAACATTGTCCGTTGAGGTTCAAGAAAAAATTAATCGTGCCGATCGCTTATTTGCCATTGGCCGTAAAGATGAGGCAATAAAACTATTTGAAGAAATTGCCGATCGCGAAAAAATAGGGTTTGCCTTTGAACGGCTTGGTGATGCCTATTTAAGTATGGTTGATAAAGAACAATTCAATGCCGTTATTGCCCAAAAATATTTTAAAATGGCGCTTGAAAATGGTTTGGCACAGGTGATAGAAAAAATCATGAAGGTTGATGATCTTTTGTGCGAGTTTGCAGAGGCAAACAGAAGGCCTGAAATGTCTGATGCTGCAATGAGTATGTATTCATAATTGGTCTTATATAAAAAATTTGAGCGGGCCATAAACATTCAAGTTTATGGCCCGCTTTTTGTCGCTAAACCACCAAATCCGGTCTTTGTTTTCAAATTATTGCATGGCATGAATGCCTCTGTTATCCTCATCCCAATATTATTTTGAACTACAAAATTCTTTGGTAGGAGCTAAGGTAGATGCTGAAGAAAAAAATTGGTGACATTCTTATCGAGTTAAAGGTGGTAACACTTGATCAATTAGATGGATGTTTAGCCGAACAAAAATCATCCGGTAAATTGTTGAACGATATTTTACTGGAACGTAAATTGGTAAGTAAAGCCGATTTGTCGCGTGCGCTTGCAATCCAACTGGGAATTCCATTTATTGACCATATTACTGAGCAAATGGCCGATATTCAAATGCTTGGTAAGGTTCCGCTTAAATTTTTGCGCCAGCACTGCATTATTCCCATTATGTTTGAAGGGCAAAAAACAAACGTTTCGGCAAATCCTTTGGATCTTCAACCGCTTGATGACCTTGCGTTATTAATGGGGAGCGAAATTGCATCGGCAGTTGCCATCGAAGATACGATTAATGATGCAATTAACCGTTATTATCCGCTTGAATCAAGCAAAGAAATGATGGAGGAGCTTTCGAGTACCGAGGAAGGTAAGCCTGGTGAATTTGACTTTGACATGGGCGCCATGGAAGAAAAAGACATCATGCAGCAAGCCAATGAGGCGCCAATTGTTAAGTTGGTTAATCATATTATTGTTCAGGCTGTTAAAGAAGGCGCTTCCGATATTCACATTGAACCATTTGAAAAAGAATTACGGGTGCGTTATCGCATCGATGGCGAAATGTATCAGCGCGTTGTTCCGCCCAAGCGTTATCAAAGTGCTATTGTTTCACGTATTAAGATTATGGCTAATTTGAATATTGCCGAAAAACGGGTTCCCCAAGATGGTCGTATTCAAATCAAAGTTGGTGACAAGGCAATCGATATTCGTACCTCAGTTTTGCCGTGCAATTTTGGTGAGCGCGTGGTGATGCGTTTACTTGATAAAACACGGGGCGCGGTCAATTTTGAAAAACTAAATTTATCAGAACGCGACTTCAAAGTTATTCGCAATAATATTGAACGGCCAAATGGTATTATGCTGGTGAGTGGTCCAACCGGTTCTGGTAAAACGACTACATTATATTCGGTTTTAACGCGCTTGAATAAACAAGAAGTGAATATTATCACGGTCGAAGATCCTGTTGAATATACCATTCATGGTGTGAGCCAAGTGCAAGTAAATGAAAAGGCTGGGTTAACGTTTGCGACCGCATTACGATCAATTTTGCGTCAAGATCCAGACATTGTGCTTATCGGTGAAATACGCGATTCTGAAACGGCCCAAATTGCAACGCAAGCGGCATTGACCGGCCATTTAGTTTTGAGCACCATTCACACCAATAGCGCAGCCGCAACGATTACTCGTTTACTTGATATGGGCGTTGAGCCGTTCTTAATTGCTTCGTCATTGATTTGCGTTGCATCGCAACGTCTTGTTCGTCGGCTTTGTGATAAATGCAAAGAAAAGTATACGCCAGATGCGGGCATAATAAGCCGTGTTGGTATATCACAGGCCGAGGCGGCAAGCATGACCTTTTATCGCGCCGTTGGTTGTGAGGATTGTCTCAGGACTGGTTATAAGGGCCGGTTGGCAATATTCGAGGTTATGGAAGTTGATGACGAAATAGCAAAATTAATTGTTGCGCGTGTCGACGCCTCGATTATTAGACAAAAAGCAATGGAACGCGGCATGACCTTATTAGGTATTGATGGCGTAAGAAATATAAAGCTTGGCGTGACTTCTATTGAAGAAGTTTTGGCCGTTGCCTATGTTGAAGAATCGGCTGATTGAGGGTGCTTGACCATGGCTTTTTGGTTACATGAATCAAAAATCGTACTCATTTTACACATCGTTCCTCGCTGGTGTCGGGTTTGTATTTCGGTTGGTTTATTGCTCGGTATCGGGGCAACGTGGTATTTGTGGCAATACCTTCCGCGCCAAAAAACGTGTGTCCAAACAACAATAACCATACAAACCCTTGAGCAACGGAACGCATTTTTGGCCAAGATTATTCAACACAAACCCAAGCTTGAGCACGATAAAAGTGTCTTAGATCAAAAATTAAATAGCTTAAAAAGTTGTTCGATTTTTGACGATCAAATCATGATAGAAACGCTTTTGGCGGCGCTCAAAAAATACGATATTTCGTGCAAAGAACTAAAACCTTTGGATATTAAGCGTGGTCTGTATTGGCAAAAGCATCCTTTTAACCTTACGTTTAAAGGATCGTTCAAAGACATTAAATCATTTATGAACGATCTTTTTACCCAGCAAAAATTTGTTACCTGTAATACGTTATCGCTCACCCGATTGAAAAAGCACAAAATAAAAGGCGAAATGAAAGTGACCTTTATAACTTTTGGTGATTATGAAGATAAGCAAGTGGTTGGCTCGTTATAGCATTCTATTGTGTCTTTTTTGTGTATGTGGTTCAAGTGTGTTATCGCAAAAAAAAGCTTTATCACGCGATCCTTTTTATCAAGACCAACTTACTGTTGGGCAAAAAAAATATAAAAAAACCAACAAAGCAGATACGGGCTTAAAACATATTTTACTTGAAGGCATTATGGCCATGGGTGACCATTTGGCCGCCGCTTTGAGTGATGGTAAAGACTCTGAGGTTGTTGGGGTTGGCGATCATATTTGGGGTTACACCGTAAAGCATATCGATCGCAATAAGGTGTTACTTGTTCAGGGTAATAAGACCAAAAAATTGGAACTTGAATGATAGAAAAAGATTTATCCGTTTTTGTCATGCTGAACGTGATTCAGCATCCATCTTATTTGATTGAATTATACTTGTTTTTCAGTTTAGTTAACTGATTTGATGATGGACCCTGAATCACGTTCAGGGTGACAAAATTTGAAGATCAAAAAAGAGAAAGGGAGTGAGTGAAAAACACGCATGTTTTGTGTTTGGGGGTTGCCTGTTGTTTATCGGGGGCGTTTCTTTTTGCTGACGATATTATTCTTCCCGCGGGCGACCCAGATATCTATTTGCCGCACCTGAATTCGACGCTTGTTCGCCACGAGCAAGAAGAGCGTTCGGCAGATTCGTTAAGAAAATTTGAACATATTGTGCGGAGCGCGGTGCATGAAAATGAGCGCGACAAAATTGCTAAAAAAATACGGACCAAATGTTTGGCGATGGTGAAAAAAGATTTTGCCATCCCTTCCCGCGAAAAAGAAAATTCAATGCTTGCCGATGAGGTATATAAAGACCCCGAATTGACGCAAAAAACTATTTCGTTAAACATCAAAAAAATGTCGGTAAAAAAAGCTTTTGAGCTCATCAATAAGATTTCGGGGATGGCTTTTGTGGTTGATCCAAATGTGGGTGGTGTGGTCGATGAGGTTCAGGTAAGTGATGTGCCAATAGCCGTTGCATTACAACTTATTCTAAATTGTGCGCAGCCTCGCTTGGGCCTGGTAAAAACGTTTGGGGTTTGGCGGGTGATGCACCACGAACTTGCAAAAGAAATGCTCAAGGTGCATGACCAACGGACGCGTGAATTGGATTGCCTTAATGCTGCATATACCATGAACCATGCCAAATGGGACGATAAATTTAAAACACGCATCGAAAAATTATGGGATGGTGTGGTTGGTGATCAAAAAGGCAAGTCGGGAACATTTATAGCGTTTGACGACAGTACAAAAAAGATTTTTTTCAAAAGTTGCGTCAGCAATGTGCATGATTTTGAAAAAATGCTTCAAGAAGTTGATATTCAAGCGCCGCAGGTTCGCCTTGATGTTCGCGTAATTATAGCGGACAAAAACTTTGAAGAAATGCTTGGGTTCCAGTGGTCGGGACGATATGACCGCAAAATGGTATCGAGGCGATTAGAGTTTTCGGGCGTTGGTGCAAAACAAAACACCGATGGTTCGGCTACCGTTACCAATCCTTTTGGCGCGGTGACCGATTGGTCGCTCAATTTAATTCCTGCGTGGAAGACCGGAGCAACCGCGATAAAGGATTTTGCAAATAAAGACGGTATGTTTAGCCTTCCCTTTATTTTTAGAAATGCAGATTATTCAAAGTTGTTAAATCTTACCCTTAATGCGGCCGAAAATCGCCACGAAATTAAAACGATTTTAAAACCATCCTTGTTGGTTAATAGCGAAGAATCGGCCGAAATATTAGTTGGTGAATCAATGCCTTTGCAAACAATGGTCGCCGAATCGGTTGGTTCAAATATTTCAAATGTAACGACGACGCAATATAAAGATCTTGGGATTAAGGTTAATGTTAAGCCGGTCGTTTCTCCGGCAAGTGATACCGTATTTCTGGATATTTTCTTAGAAAATTCTTCGTTATCGGTTCCATCAACGGCTGTCAATTGGAAGCAGGATGGTAAAGACCAGACGCTGGGATATACCATAAAAACATCACGAACAAAAAACCGCGTTTTATTACGCAGTGGGCAAACAACGTTAATTAGTGGTTTGATTGTTAATTCGAGCGATACCATGAAAAACGGGGTACCGTTGTTACAGGATATTCCGGTTTTGGGATGGTTGTTTCGCGGGAGCAAAAAATCGGTTGAGGATAAGCAGCTTCTTATTTTTATCACGCCGGTCGTGGTGTGAAAACACAGTCAGACATGTTTTTTTCTTGCGACCACTTATATTTTACAGGGTGTATTATTTAGCCTAATTCAAGGCAAAATGGTTGGGCGTTTTTCTTGCAAAACACCCCATTGATGCTATCTTTAAGTGGGGTTTTAGATAGTCATTTTTGGCGGGGTAACAGGGTTTATGGTTTTCTTTGGTAAAACACGATTACTATTTTTATGTTTGATTGGTGTCAGCGGCGCTTTGTTTGTTAGTGCACTTTATGCACACGACGAACAAAATGATAATGCCCGTGTTGCCAGAGTAATGAAAAAATATGCATCATATATTGATGATTATGAGTCGAACGAAAAAGTTCAAAAATGGATTGCCAAAGGTGAAGCGTATGCCGACCGTTATACCGATGAGCAATTTCTTGATCGTCTGGTAAATGCCGAAGCATATCGCCAAAAAGATCAGTTGGCGTTTAACAACAAGATTTTATATCAATTTGATATCCCTTTAGAAAATCGTACGATTAACGTTGCGTTACGCAATGGTGATATCGGCAAAATGCTTTTTGTTTTACTTGATTGGGGAAACGAATGGCTTGCGTATCGTAATATTCTTAATTGTTGGACAAAGTTTGCCGTAAAGCAATTTGCGCTCAAGCGAAACGAATATGTTGGTGCCCTGACGGCAATGCAGGAAAGCATTGATAAAGGTGATGACCAGGCACTAGAAATGGCAACGGACAAAATTCATAAGCTTGTTTTGGATATGAGTTTTGGTGACATAATGGGGCGTATGGCCGGCGAATTATTGCCGTCAATGGGCCTTTATTTTCTGGTTGGTCAATCGGCCTCCGCGTTGCAACAATATTATTTATTAGATCAAACACAAACTCAAAATATGCTGACGGTAATGTTGTCCGAATTATTTGGCATTAAAAGTATCGATGATCAAAAAAATAGCGTGCCTAAGCCTACCGAAGTAGTTGATTTTGTTCAGCGTAATGTTTTTGATGCCATGCAATTATCGACAAGCAGGGTCGGCTTACTAGAACAGGTAAATAGTTTCTTACAAAAGCACGGGAGCTTGCCCGAGTGGCGCTCAGATAATAAATATTTATTAGCCAGGCGCGTTGCTTTTATGGCTCTTTTTATGCGCTGGGGTATAAAATCTTTTTTACAGCCTAAGTTATTCGAAATCATTATAAACAATCATCAGGCTCTTCTGGAAACGCTAAAAACCACCACAGATAAGCAGCTTTTGTTAGCATCTCTAACACATGTAACGAACAAGCAGGATGCATTAAAAACGATTTTACAGGATGGATATTCTTCTACGTTTTCATCATGGTTTGTTTCAAAAGCGGAAAAATATTTGGCATGGCAAACGATTCTTAATGTTGTGCTTATGTTGCCATCGATAAGCGATTTGGCTCAAAAAACATACGAAATAATAAAAGATTTTAACAAGAAAAACGAAGCGCAAGATAATCAGGTTGGGGATTTATGAATAAAAAAATAATAGTAGGTATAAGCTGTTTTTTATTAGCTGGTACGGTATTAGCAACGACGAGTGATTTTGATATTGAGGGTCGTGGCAGTTCGCTTGATGTTATTGAACAAAAAAATAAAGAACTTCGGGATTCGTCTATAAACGCACAGGATTATTTCACTCGAGAATTTGCGGCAATTGAGCGTGAACGCAAAGAGCTTGGCGTGGGTGCGGATCGAGGCAAAATTGGGGCTGCTGAGTATAAACAGGCATGCAGTATTCTTGATGGGCGGCAAAAACGAATAGACGAAGAACGGCAGCTAGCGCTCAAGAGTGGGCATCAAATTTCGGACAATATACAAACGTTATTTACATCGGCTATTCAGGCAAAAATTGAACAACAAAATCAAGAAGAAAAGCGAAAAACCGAAGAAGCTCGGCGTAAAACTCTTATAGGGGAAAAGGCAGTTGCTAAGGGAATTGCTGAAGATGGAGCGCGCGAGCGGTTAGAGCTTATGCTACAAAAAGACAATCTCACCAAAGTTGGCATTTTTGCCTCGTTAACAGCGGCCGGTGTTGTTGGTGGTTATTTTGGTCTTAAGTTTTTGTATAAATATATGTATTCCATGTTGGGTGTGCCAACCTTGGTGCGTGAATCACCTCGTGTTGGGGCCTTCAGTTCTTTATTGGGCTGGGTAATGCCTGAAAAAGAGGTAAAGCAGGATGAGGCGTTTGCTCAAATTGTTCTTGCTCCCGAGCTTGAAACGACTATAACCTCGTTAGCGCATGCAACGGTGATGACGCATGTTAAAGGCTTACAATATCGGCACTTATTACTTCATGGTCCCCCAGGCACAGGTAAAACATTAATTGCAAAAACATTGGCACGCGCAAGCGGGATGGATTATGCCATTATTTCTGGCGCCGATTTTTCACAGTTCAAGGCTGGCATGGATGTGCAAAAACTCCACGAGGTTTTTGATTGGGCTGAAAAAGGAAAGCGTGGATTAATTTTGTTTATAGACGAAGCTGACGCATTATTGCGTGACCGAAAACAACTGAGTGAAAATGGGGTCAAGTTAGTTAACGCGTTTTTATCAAGAACCAATGGAAGTTCAGAAAAATTCATGCTTGTTTTGGCAACCAATTATCCAGAATTTTTGGATAGTGCTGTGTTAAGTCGTGTTAACAAAAAGGTTGAAATTGCACTTCCTGGTGCTGATGAGCGAGCCAAATTATTACGCCTTTATATTGATAAATATCTCAAGAACGCTGTGGTAGGCAAAGATGCGCTCATGCTTGTGGTTGAGCAAACAATTAATGATGCATCTCTGCAAAACATAGCTCAAAAAATCAACGGTTTTTCTGGCCGTGAGATTGATCAAATGGTTGCCGAGGTTCAGATAGAAGCCTTTACCTCGGGCAATAATCGAGTCACGAAGGCTCTTTTTGAGGCCGTTGTTGCTGGCAAGATAAAGCAACATCAAGAAGAGCGAGCATTGACCAAGTAACGATAGGCCTGCTTTCAAGGCTGTTATTTGTTGACAAAAGGGCAAAAGAACGCGAATCTGGTACGGTTTAAATAGTAGTAGTTGCGTTTGTTATTGTGTAATAATAAACGCGTTTTTTCAAACCGTTTATCTGAAAGGATAAGGATGACCAGAGCAAGAAGTTTAACGCTCTTTTCTGCGTTGATGTTATTTGGTTCGGCCGTTTTGCCTCAAAATAGTTTAAATGATTTGAGCAAGATTGTTGAAGGTGATGTTGTTTCTGCTCCAGAGACAAAAAAGTTAGTTTTTCTTTCTAGAAAAAACGAACAGCCTACAAAGAAGGTTGTAAAATCAAAAATCCGTTCTTCAGCCAAAATCACGATCAGACCCCTTGCGCAAACCCCTAAAGTATTCATCAAAAATGGTGATAATGAATTTAGCATTGGTGGCAAGGCAAAGGTAGAACATTATTACGACAAAAATTCAGCGTTATTAAACGACAGAGTTTTTGACGAAAATAATTATTTCAAACACACGGTTGATATGAATTTTGACTTTGTTTATGGCAAAGAAAAATTTGATCACAAAGCGGTAGAAATGTACCTCAATGCTCGTCATAAAGGTGTTTGGGGCCGTTCGCAATCATATGCCGATCGAGCTTCATCATCAGTTGATGAATCATCGGTGAGAATCGGTGACGCTGTTACCGGTCAACATAACCACGCCACTGGCAAACTTCTTCCGTGGATCTCAGAAGCTTGGTTAATGGCAAGTTTTAATGCAATGCTCGGTGTAAAATCTGAAAATGTGCATTCGATCAAACTTGGATGGTTCCCATTCGAACTTGGTCGTGGCATTGCGCTTGGTAGCTGGTATGGTTCAAATCGCGAAATTTTTGCGCTTTATGCAAATGATAAAGAAGATAAGTTTGCTCCAGGCATAAACATTTCAGGTCAATTGATCAAAAATAAACTTGCCTATGATTTGTATTATTCACGTCATGATGAACATGGTAAATCATTATCAGATACCATTGGCATCGTTCGTTCACATTGGCTTGATCGTCGTACGACACCATGGCGCGGTATCAACAAAAACGATGATGTTTTTGCTGGCCGCTTGAAGTGGAAAGCATTTAAAAATGATTGTTGTGGAACACTTGATCTTGAGCCGTACGCTTATTATAACAATGGTCGTGATCAATATGTTGAAATTGAGCCTGATGCCCAAATGAAGTTTGGTGCGTACGGTCTTAATGCTGAATACGCAAAGAGCAATTTTGAATTTGGTGCAGAAGCTGCAGTAAACTACGGTAAAGAAAAATTGGTTGCTATCGATCGTAATAAAGTGGTTATTGAATCTAATGATGGTGTATTGACTCAATATTATGATCACATTGTTATACCGGGTGGAGCAGACACCCCAATGACGTATCGAGCTGCTAATAATTATAGCAAACCTCCTATGGCAATTAAAAACGCTGCAAATGATGTTTTTGTTAAAGCTTACACGGGAAGTGCAAACGGGGTTACCATTGGCGGTGGTCTTTACAACGACGGAATTCCCGCTGGAACTGCGGCTGGCAATGCTGTTGCCTACAACACCGCAACATCAGCCAATCGTTTCCGTCCTGCATTTACCAATAAGTTGGAAGGTTGGATGTTTGTAACCGATGCAGCGTATAAACTGCCTGAGTACAAACTTAAATTGGCCATTGCTTATGGGTATGCTTCGGGCGATGCAAATCCTCATGAAAATGAAGTAAACAAAACATATAAGGGTTTTGTTGGCATGAACGAAGGTTATTGTGGTAAACGTGTACCAAGTATTTTCTTACTTGATCAACGTTTGCTTAAGCGCCCAACAAGCTTGACCGAAAACTCTGATGAATTAGTTGCCGACATGGCGTTTACCGACTTGCATTTGGCCGGTCTTGGGGCAACCTGGACACCTTCATGCGGTGGTAAAGTTATCAGCATTAATCCCAACGCCGTTTTCTTCTGGAAAGATCATGAGTCAAAGAAGGTTAATATAACCGGTACAGGCGTTAATGATTGGGAAGCCTCAACAACACAAAACGCAAGCAAGTATATGGGTTATGAATTGAACTTGGTTACCGAATGTGAAATGCTCAAGGATCTCAAAATCTTTGGTAAATTTGCAACATTTATTCCAGGTGCCTATTTCAAAGACATTACGGGTGTACCGCTTGATGGTGATTATTGGGCAAAAGTGTCTAAGTTTAAGCCTGCTGGCTATTCGTCAAAAGACTTTAGACTTGGTCATGATATTGCTTACCATATGAACTTGGGAATGGAATACAAGTTCTAAGATTACGTAAGACATAAG
>CAZLQB010000008.1:8694-17574 GCA_964561585.1 uncultured Pseudomonadota bacterium | reverse complement strand
TTTGGCGCTTAGCCCCTTATAAAGACCCTTGTAAAACCAATTAATAAGGATGTTGGGCATGTAACATGCAACGATACTGTGGGGAACTTGTTTGTTAAAAAATGTTTTTAGTTCGGTGCCTAATCTTTCGGCATCCTGCTCTAAAAACGAAAAATATTGTGATGTTTGTTTGTTCGCCATCAAGAAAACAGCTTTTTCGCTAGCGGGCATGTTTTTACTGCTGAGTCGGTGATAATTGATAAAACGAGCAAATGATACTTGGTCAAAACCCATGCAGGTCAAAAATTCCCCCGATGTTTTACGGCAATACATTTCAAGGTCGAGAACAACGCCAGAAATAGGAACGCCGTGTGAAATTTCATATTTTTTCCATTGAGCAAGAAAATCGGTAAGCGGCTTTTTGACCTCGTTTTTCCAAAATGATCGGTCGAGCGACGATGGCAAATCTTGGTACACATTTCCGTATAAATCAACCGAACTTGGTCGTGGTAAGTTCGGTTCGTAAAGGTTGTTCGCTATTTCAAATCCTATAAGTATATTGGGAAGCGTTCGTTTTTTGCTGTTTGTTGCGGCAACAAGCTTTTGCGTAAAGTTACTCAGCCCTCCTAAAAAACGAGAGGTGTTTGCTTTTTGGCGTGCAATGGGACTGTAATACGCGTTAGGTGTTACGCTTAACCAAATAGTATCAAGTCCTGATTGCATAATGTAATCAATAAGCTGATCTTGTTTTTGTGCGCGCATTGCTTTTTCTTGGTTGATAATCTCAGGGCTTAGCGCTTTATCAAATTCTTTTTCTTCAAATGCGGTCGTTTCCATCCAGGCAATTTTGTTGGTTTGAGCTGCCGATTCTTCTGGTTCAAGGTTGCTCCCAAGCGATGATATTGACCATGGGAGTGTTATGGCTTCGGGGAGATTAATCATCTTGGCCGTGGCGATATTTTTTTCTTGATCAAGTGCTTTTACCAAGGTGGTTGTTTCCCACATCATTTGCTGGACCGCTTTATTGATTTCTTTGCGAATTACAAAATCTGTTGGGCAAAAATGAAAGCTTTCTGAGATGCTTGAAAAAGAGAATATGGTCGAGTGAGCAATAAATACATGGTTATTGTGCACTGGGTTAAACCAATAAAGCCCATAGGGAAAGGTTTCTTTTACCTCGGGTGAAAAGTTTTGGCAAGCGGGCAACATTTTTAGGTGAATATCGGACGTTTGTAATATGCGGTCAATTTCTTTTGTATAAACCGAAACGCCTGGCCGAGGGTCATTAAGCGTTGTGTGATAACCGATTGGCCGTGTTTCGATGGGACGAGCTAAGAATGAATTGGTGGCATACAAGAAGGCATCAAGATTTTTTTGTAAAATTTGTTCCCTGCTTTCAGGTTGTAGCGGCGTTGCAAGATTGGGAAAATTCAGTTTTTCGCGCGGAACGCTTATGCCCAGATTATTTAAAATGGGTGCAAATTTGCCAACAAGGTTAACATTTGGCTGAGCATTAAGTGGTGGGAAAATAAAGCCAACGAGCCGGCTTGGAAGTTTGCAATATTGTTGCATGAGAATCATTATCTTGTTTGAGACGGGTGAGCGCCCAATACCTTTAAGAAATTCAAAACCAAAAAGGAAGAAAACGGCTTTATAATTGGTTAAATTAAGGCGGTTGGGACCAATGTCCATTATTTGGTCAATGGGCCGATAATCAACTTGCCAGCCAACGGTTTCAAGTGTATCCATAAACGGTTTGTATAACCATTTTTCCCGTCCGGTCGTATCAAGTAGAACTATTTTCATAGAAGAATTAGGAATGTCCTTAGATTTATTTGTTTGGCCGAAACATTGGTGTAAAAGCGTTCCAATAACGAGACCAATATAAAACATTGTTTTGAAAAGCCCCCCGGCTATCATAATATTCCCTTCCCTTGCCCACATTAGGTTTTATTATTTGTATGGTTCCTAATAAGTACCCTTATAATAGGTGGTTGGGGGGCCAAGATGCAATTATCTTAAAAAGAGGTTGAATTTGGTGTTTTAGTAGCCTAATCTATTTTTGTCATCCTGAACGTGATTCAGGATTCATCTTTACCAAGTTTAAAAGGAGATGCCGATGCGATTGCACCCATTATTGATGCTCGTTTTTTGTGCCCTTTGGTTAAGTTCATGCAATAAATCAAACACAATAAAAGCGGCAAGCAAAACGCCACCACTGGTTCATGTTGCTCATTTATCAGATGGCTGGTACCCAACGCAGGCCAATGCGTTATCCAAAGAATTAGACTATTACTTTAACATGGCGCGAGAACGGTTTCCCGTTGTTGCCGACCCATCACATATTCGTGCCTTAATTGTTCCGCACGCTGGTATGTATTTTTCAGGGTTATGTGCTGCAACGGCATATCAAACACTGCTTGAGGGCGAGCAAAAAAATAAGAACATTAAGCGGGTTATTGTTTTGTGTCCAAGTCACACGACTTTTTTAAAGGGTTGCGCGCTACCGCATTTTGATGTGTATAAAACCCCGTTAGGCGATATTCACATCGATAAACACGCCCTTGATTTTTTGGGTGTCGGACATTCTTTTAAAGGTGATTATCGAGCTCATGAACAAGAACACGCGATTGAAATTCAGTTGCCGTTTTTGCAAAAAGCCATAGAAGATTTTACCCTCGTTCCGCTCATTATAGGCCATGTTAACGATGAAGATATTGACGATATTATTCATGGCCTGACCAAAATTATCGATCAAAATACGTTGGTCGTTATAAGTACCGATTTTATACATCATGGGCCGGGGTACGATTATGATATTTTTGATCGCAATATAATTCATAATATTCGTTATTTCGATTCGCTTGCCGTTAATCATATTTGTGCGCAAGACTATGCCGGGTTTGAGCAATTTTTGCATGATACTCGGGCGACAATTTGTGGCCAAAACCCCCTAAAGGTTTTATTGGGGTTGTTTAATAAAGGTGTAATTGACGGTGTAAATGCACGATTAACCGGCTATTATACGTCGGCGCATATGCATAAAGCGCGGCAAAAAGATCAAACTATAAAGGTCGATGAATTACTTAAAGATTTGGCAGATAAAGAAGCGCGTGAAAACGTAAGTTATGTTGGCATGATTTTTACTACGCAAGCATACCGCCAACTAAGCAAAGAAAATCTTCTAACAGGGTATGAAAAAAAGTCGTTATTGGCACTTGCCCGGAGAACAATAGCAAATGCATTTATGGATAAAAAAGAACAATTGCCCGACCATTTGCTTTTTCCTGTAGTGAGTTTTGGCATGCAACAACCAATTGGTGCTTTTGTTACTTTAAACAAAAAAAAGGGTGATTTGCGCGGATGCATCGGCAATATCGTTGCTCGAGAGCCTCTTTTTCAGACCGTAATGCGTATGGCCGTTGCCGCTGCATTTGAAGATGCTCGTTTTACGCCACTAAAAAAACATGAGCTAGATGATATTGTCATTGATATTACGCTGTTAACCCCACCGGTAAAAATTGAAAGTTATAAGGATATTACGATTGGAAAGCACGGTGTTATTTTGAATAAACATAATGGCGATGGGTCTATTCTTGCCTCGTCGGTGTTTTTACCTCAGGTCCCATCAACATATCATTGGTCGGTTGAAACAACCCTTGAACAATTAAGCCTCAAGGCTGGGTTATCACGCGATGCGTGGAAAACAAATTCTTCATTTGAGGTGTTTGAAGGATACGAAATTAAGGAGTAATTATTCGCGGTTAAATGCAAGAAAATCGAGATAGCCTTGCAAAATAAACGCTGCGGCAAGCGAATGACTTTTCTTTTTTGATTCCGGATCGCTTTTGTTATTTTGTAGGGTGCTTGCGCGTTTACTGCTCAAGCGCTCGTCCCACAAAACCCAGGTAATAGGGGTATCATTAATCGAGGGGAATTGGCGTTCGAGATCTTCTTTTGATTTGATTATTTTGAGCGTTTGTTCGCTTTGTCCGCCGGTCATTGTTTTTGGGTAGCCAATAACAACCGTCGAAATATTTTCTTTATCTAGCGTCTGAGAAAGAAAATCTGTAACTTGTGAAATATCAACAGTTTGATACGGCTTACAGGTTATTCCAAGCGGATCGGAGATTGCGGAGCCGACCCATTTATCACCAAGGTCTAGTGCGAGTATTTTCATAGGTTTTAATCTTTTTAATATGCGCTTATAGCATTAGTTTTGCGTACAACACGTCTTTTCAGTATAATGGGGAATAAAAAAAATGATACCGGGAGCCAAAAGTTTGGCGTTGTCTAAATAATTCGATTTTTCGAGGAGATTTTTATGTTAATGAAGCATGTTTTTTTTAGCCTTTCGTTAATTATGGTAGGTTTTGCGGGGTCTCTTTGTGCAATGGATGTGTTTTGTGAGCCTGGTGTGGTGAAATTATCGGGCACACCCAAAGAATATGCCGATTTGGGTAAAGAACTTAAGGACTATTATGCCCGAGCCCTGGCATATGGATCTGGACATGCAGCTGCGGTTGATTTTGCTGTTTCTAAATATTTCATGAAATTAGAGTGGTCCGATAAAGAATCTGGTTGCAGGGCGCAGTATTGGAAGAATGAGTATGAACAGGTTCTTTTGGCGTATGGGATGATTTCTTTTTGTGAGCTACGATTGAATGATCGAGGGTCCTGCGATCTTTTTGAGCCTCTGGGTGATAACGATGACGTATTATATGAAATTTTAGGGCGGCTCAAAGAAATGATTTATGAGAAATTACGAAAATTTTCTCCCAAAGGAAAAGCAGAATAATAGTGTTATGGTGATGAAGCATGCTTTTTTTTGGTCAATTGTGATTTTAGGTCTTGTAAATAATTGCTTTGCTATGGTTGCGCGTGAACAGCCAGCTCTCGTCAAGGAGCTCAGGGGCTATTACGCTGACGTCCTTAGCAAGGGATATAAGCCTAGTTATGCTCTTGATATAGTGTTTACCTCGTATTTAAATTTGTTAAAATCGGAAAGCGTTACCAACAGAAAAACAGAAGATAAGAAGCTTTATTGGGAGGCGCAATTGGTTCGTATTGACGAGTCTCTGAAATTTTTTTTTGATGATAGGGATGATCCGGTTTTAAAAATATTGTGGCAGCTTGCCGTTATTGGTGATAAAACGCGCATGCACCTTGCCGATAGGTTAAAGAATGCATCCCCAATACGCTATGCTTACTATGGAATTGGAATTTGATTTTCTGTGTGTGCAAATAAGTCTTTTTTTAAGGGGAGAGGGGTTTGTATGTTGAACAAGGAAATTCGTATTTTTTGTATGATAATTTTTTGTTTTATGGGGCATGGTTTTACCATGGGAACTAATGATTTGCCAGATGTTTTACATGAGCTTAGAGCTGTTTATGCAGAAAAGCTTGTTGCTGTGCGACAACCGAAACTGGCTATTTTTTATACCGTTTGTTCATATATAGAGCGGTTAAAAACAGAAAGCCATTGTCTTTTGAGCTGGGAGTCTAAAAAATTTTTTTGGGAGACCAGGCTTGATCTTGTTGAAGAGGCTTTGAATCTCGTTGATCCTGTTTTGTATGCATTGGGCGATAAAGATGTTGTAGATTTTGAATCAGATGTCATATTTGAATCGCAAATAAGCGACGATACCGATCCATTAATTGAAGTTTTATTGGCACTTCAAGATCGTTGTGAAAATATTTGTACATATTTGGTCGATAAGGTGAATAGAGCGCCGCAAGTTCGGTGTGTTTTTTATGGTGTTGGCGTTTGATGTTGCCTATTTTTGTTTTTTGAGCCGGTTTGAAAGGCATATATGTTTATAAAGAATTTTTTTTTATTAGGTGCAATAATAGTTGGATTTTCGTCTCATCTTTTGGCGATGGAGTCTGGTGACGTCAGCTTTAAAAGGCAAAACAGATGGGATAAGGTTAGATTTATTGAAAGAATTGGGAATACTCAAGCGCAATGGACATTGTTAAGGGCTCGGATGAGTTTTTGGGTTGCGACTGATCTTTTTAAAGAAGAAACTGATTATTTAGCGGAGCTTGATTGCCCAGCATATAAGTATTTAGATCTTTTAACTATGGCTACCGTTGAAGATAGGGATTATGAAATTTGCTGGTGGAATAAAGTCGGTGGTAAGTTGTTAAAGCGGCTTCCTTTGTATTTAAAGCATTTTGAATCACTTTTTCGTTTGCTAGAAATATATGATGAATTATATGAGAAAATACAAGACCAATTAGGGAAGCCTATTATACAAGTTTTAGCGCCGGTTGGGCGTGGGATCATTCCACGCATTATAGAAGTTTTCTGTGATGATGGTAGCGAAGAAGAGTATTTTAAAGAAGAATAGTGCTAATAAAAAAATAATCGCTGATGGCACAAGGAATATTATGGAAATAAAAAAAGATACATTGTTTATTGTTGACGGTTCGTACCTGCTTTACCGTTCATTTTATGCCATTCGGCCGTTATATAATTCCACTGGGGTGCCAACGCAAGCGACGTATGGTTTTGCGCGAGCACTTAAGAAAATAATCGATGATTTTGCTCCGCACAATTTGGTTATAGCGTGGGATACAAAAGGCCCGACCTTTAGAACTGAACTTTACACCGCATATAAGGCAACGAGGCAAGCACCGCCAAATGAATTAATGCTTCAAAAAAAAGATATTATAGATTTGGTGCACGCGGTTGGTGTTTGTCAGATTGGGGTGCCTGGGTTTGAGGCGGACGACGTTATTTACTCAATTGTTCATGATCATCCAACGCGTGAAATTGTTTTAGTGTGTCCCGATAAAGATTTGTTTCAGTTACTTGGACCAAACGTTAACGTTTTTGATCCATTTAAAGGGCGTCTATTTGACCAGCAAATTTATGAAACCGAAAAAGGGATGCCGGTTGCCAAAATTCCGTTTTACCACTCATTATTGGGTGATGCTTCGGATAATATTCCCGGTGTTGCAGGAATTGGTGAAAAGACGGCGCTTGATTTGGTTAACCAGTTTGCATCGCTTGAAGATCTTTATGCAAACCTTAATAATGTCAAAAAAGACCGTGTGCGCATGTTGCTCGAAACACAAAAAGATAAAGCATTTTTGAGCTTGCAGCTATTTACTTTTAAGCATTGCCAATTGACGTTGAAGGATTCTGATTTTGTATTCGATAAAAAAACATGGGCACAAGCGGCCCCAATTTTTAAGCGGCTTGAATTTAAAAGTTTGCTTAACGAAATTGAACGCGATTTTTCGTCATCGGCTCCGGTTGGTGAACAGGCGGGTCTATTTGCCGAGCCCAGCGATGCCCAAAAAACGGTAGAAAAACCAGTAAATGATTGGGAATGTGTTATTGTTCAAACGGAGGCAGCGCTTGCCGACCTTGTTGCGGTGCTTACCGCGGCCGGGCTGTTTGCTTTTGATACCGAAACAACCGGGCTTTTCCCATTGCAGGACCAATTAGTTGGGCTTTCTTTTGCCGTTGATAATTCGCGGGCATTTTATATCCCCGTTGCACACAAAAATTCAGAAACGCAGCAGCAATTATCCAGAGATATTGTATTGTCTGCGCTTAAACCTCTATTTGAAAATCCTAAAATCGAAAAGTTTTTGCATAACGCCAAGTTTGATGTGCTTGTGTTGTTGCAATATGGTATTCATGTTGTGGGCGTAACCTTTGATACTATATTGGCGGCCAACCTTGTGCGTAATGCGTGGCAGAAAATTAATCTTAAAGATTTATCGCAGTTTTGGTTGGGTGAGCCAATGCAAACCTATGAAGAGGTGGTTGGCAAATTGTACAAAACCTTTGCTGATGTTCCCCTTGACCGTGGCGCACGCTATGGTGCGCACGATGCCCTGCAAACACTTAAATTAAAGGCCGCGCTTGAAAAAGAACTGGCGGCAAACCCTACGCTTTTGGAGCTTTTTAATACGCTTGAAATGCCGCTTTATCCAATATTGACCAAAATGGAGGCGACCGGCATATCGCTTGATGTCCAACAAATTAAAGTGGTTGAATTGGCGGTTGAAAAAGAACGGCAGCTTGTTGAATTAAAGTTTTTCTCTGCCCTTGAGGGAATAGTTAATCCTTTAAGCTTTAACCTCAGTTCGCCAAAGCAGGTTGAATTTTTGTTGTTTGACCAACTTAAGCTACCTGTTATTAAAAAAAGCTCAAAAGGGCAACGTTCAACCGATCAAGAGGTTTTGCAGGAATTAGGGGCGCAGTCTCCAATCGCTACCTTGATTGCCCGGCATCGTGAGCTTACTAAGCTAAAAAGTACCTACCTCGAACCACTGCCAACATATATCAACCCAAGAACGGGTAAAATTCATACCTCATATAGCCAGACCATGGTGGCAACCGGGCGCTTATCAAGCTCAAATCCCAACCTCCAGAATATTCCAACAGGTTCTGAATTTGGTATCCAAATACGGGCAGCATTTAAGCCGGACGCTGGAAAAGTGTTTTTGTCTGCCGATTATTCACAAATCGAATTACGGGTGCTTGCCCATTTATCAAAAGACAAAAATCTTATGGATGCGTTTTTGCATAATTTGGATATTCATACCCAAACGGCGGCACAATTATTTGATGTTGCGTTGGATAATGTTAGCAATGAACAGCGGCAGTTGGGTAAAAAGATTAACTTTAGCATCATTTATGGGTTAACGCCGTTTGGCTTGTCTAAGGATTTGGGGATTAAACCAAGCGAGGCCAAGGCATATATCGAGAAATACTTTGCCCAATATCCTGGCGTTGCGCAATGGATTGAATCAACTATTGCTCAAGCAACCGAGAGCGGATATGTCGAAACCCTTTGGGGGCATCGCCGGTATGTTCCTGGTTTGCGCGAAAAGAATAGAAATCTTTATGATGCCGAGCGTCGAGTTGCCGTTAATACA
>CAZLQB010000008.1:0-8684 GCA_964561585.1 uncultured Pseudomonadota bacterium | reverse complement strand
AATACACCAGTTCAGGGAACTGCTGCCGATGTTATGAAATTGGCAATGATCAAAATTGATGCCGCGTTGACCAACACAAAAATTGATGCGCAATTAGTTTTACAAATACATGACGAATTTGTTGTCCAGTTGCGCCCAGAAAATGAGGTAGTGATAACCGATCTCGTACGCCAGAACATGGAGAGCGTTGTGGCCTGGGATGTTCCGCTCAAGGTAACTTTGCGAACCGGTAAAGACTGGGGCGATGTAACGAAGTAAATGGTGGATTGTATTATTTATTTGGGGGCATTTCTGCAAATGCTTAAGTTTTCATATTGAATATTGCAAAGCTTAGACGATTATCAAGGGGCCGATTAAATCTTGGGGGGATTATGTTTAAGCCTATATATATATTCGTTCTCTGTTTTTATTTTTTTATTACAATTATCACAGATTTTCTTGGGGGTATGACCGCTGATGTTCGTTATAATGAAGATTTTGCACGGCTTATTTTTACTGTTGCCAAGGGGCTTGGGTGCGCCAAATTCCAAGATTTTTTGAAGGAAAATACCGAGATTGATGTTAATATGCAAAACAGCCGGGGTGAAACGGCTTTATATATCGCCGTTGAGCAAAATGATTATGACGTCATTTGTACGTTGCTTGAGGCGCCTAAAGTAAATCCTAATGTATTTACGTGGCCAGGGGTATTAAATCCGTTCCTTTTGGCCGTTTGGAACGATTATGAAGCAATTATTTTGTTGTTTTTGTCTATGGATAGCGTTGATATTTATGCCAAAAACACCCTGCGTTTTACCGCTTATGATTATGCTGCTGGGCATATAAAGCAGCTTATCGATGATCATAAATACCGAAAGCATTTCTATAAAGTGGAAGCTTCAAGGTTAACTGATGTTTTTTGATTATATCCAAGGGCCTTTGGGCGTCGTTATTTAGTAGAAATACTTTTTGACTTTTACAAAAAAAAACGGCAAAATGTTAACATTATTTATCAGAATTAATTAAGGATAACTCGTATTTTTCAGCGTTTAGCGCATGAAAAACAGCATCCGGGTTAATAGTGATGAAAATAGTTAAGAAAATCGGGTTATTTCAGTCTAATAAGCAGTAAGGATTTAACATGGCAACAAGTAAAGGCGGCGGTTCTACAAGTAACGGTCGCGATAGTCATAGCAAACGGCTAGGTTGTAAGTGTTTTGATGGTGAAGTAGTTAATAGCGGTACCATCTTGATACGTCAACGTGGAACAAGGCATCATCCAGGTAAGAACGTTAAGCGTGGAACTGATGATACGTTGTTTTCTGTGGCAAACGGCATCGTTAAGTACCATTCAGGTTTAAAAGGAAGAAGATTCGTTTCTGTTTTTCCAGCAGAAGTTCAATAAGAAATTAAGAAATAAGAGTAGTGAGAAATTAAGTTCTTTTTAGTGGAGAGATGATGCAGTTTACAACGGAGTCTATTAAATATCGATTTGATTTTTTGAAGTTGCGTTATGTGTGGCTGATTGTTTCCATTGCTTATTTGGTAGTGGGCGTTGGCGCTTATTTTGCACTTGGTGGGTTTAAATACCACATAGATTTTACCGGTGGAGCTGAAGTCCGTCTCTCTTTTGAAAAGCCACTTGATATCGTACAACTCCGTACTGTTATCGGTAATGGCGGTTGGAAAGATTCGATCATTCAAGAAACCGGCACAAACAAGCGCGAATTTATGATTCGTTTGGGTGGCGATCTTGATGCAAATCTTGAGCAAAAAATTACCGGGGCGTTAGTGTCTGGTATTGCTGGCAACAAGGCAACTATCGTTGGGATGTCCAAGGTCGGGGCCGAGGTTCGCTCAGAAACAACATGGAATGCGATTAAGGCTGTTTTGCTGGCCATGTTGGTTTTATTGCTTTATATTGCTATCCGTTTTGAATTCCGCTTTGGTTTGGGCGCCGTTGCTGCTCTTGCCCACGATCTTTTGGCCATTCTTGCCTTCTTGGTTTTGACCGGTGAGCAAGTTTCGTTAGATGTGTTGGCCGCTATGATGGCTATTTTGGGGTATTCGGTTCATGATACCATCGTTATTTTTAGTAGAATTCGTGAAAACATGAAAAAATTGCCAAACCTTTCAGAGTATGATATTGTCAATTTGAGTATTAATCAGACGTTAAGTCGAACTCTTTTGACAAGTTTTGCAACAATGCTTTCTGTTGTTGCCATTTTGCTTTTGGGTGGCGAGACATTACGTGGACTTTCACTCATAATGTTTGTAGGTATAATCGTTGGTACTTATTCATCGATTTACATTGCAAGTCCTGTTATGTTAGCAGCTCGGGCTAAAAAACAAGCAAATACAGAGTCCTAATAAGCGCGATTCGAATTTATTGGATATGGGGGTTTGCCTCAGCGATCTAGAAGCCTCGTGTTGTAGTCTATGCTCTATTTGTAAAAGGGTGCATGTATTTTCGACGGTAAGCGGAAAAAATCCTTTTTACATAATTAAGTTTGTTTAAGTTTTACAAATCGTTTAATGTCATTTTTTTTAACCTCCTAACTTTTTTTTAACACTATGGCTGCTCAAAACAAATTAGATAAATCGGTCGCTGTTGCGACAAATGATGTTCAGAAGAAAGAAGTGCAATCTCCTGTTAAAACCACTTCTTCTGAGCAAGTTGTTGCTAAGGAATCAACAAAAGAACCACGTGCTGTTAAGGAAGCTTCTGCTCCCGTGCCGGTAAATAACCCGTCACGAGTTTCGGCAGAGTCTCCAAAAACAGTACAACAGCCAGCCCCTGCAACGGCAAGGGAAAGTGCTCCAGCTGTTCGGCCGGATGCGCGTCCTACGGTACAAGCTCCCGTAGATACAGCACACAAGGCTTCTATGAATGTTCAAGAACATAAAGAAATGAACATTACCAATCTTATTAATTACGCCCAAGGGTTGGGACTTCCTGATGTTGCTGCATTAAAAAAACAAGAAATCATTTTTAGAATTCTCGAGTCGCAGTCCGATCAACGGGTTGAGATTTTTGGCGAAGGAATTCTTGAAAGATTACCTGATGGCTTCGGTTTTCTACGTTCTGCAAAATTTAGCTATGTTCCGGGTCCTGATGATATTTATGTATCGCCGGCACATATCAAGCGTTTTGGGTTGAGAACGGGTGACGTTATCAAGGGTACTATTCGCAAACCAAAAGAGGGCGAAAAGTATTTTGCGTTGCAACGAGTTGATGCAGTAAATTATCAGTCCCCATCACTGTCGGCAAGTAGAACGGTTTATGAAAATTTGACGGCACTTTTTCCTAACAAAAAATTTAATTTAGAAGCTGATCCTACGGTTATTTCGACCCGTATCATGGATATGTTGGCGCCGATTGGTAAAGGTCAACGTGGTTTAATTGTTGCCCCACCAAAAACCGGTAAAACAACATTGTTGAAGGAAATTGCCAATACGATTTTGGCAAATCATCCTGAAATTATCATGATCATTCTTTTGATTGATGAGCGTCCAGAAGAAGTAACCGATATGGAACGTTCGGTCAAGGCCGAAGTTGTAAGTTCAACATTTGACGAATACGCCACTCGCCACGTACAAGTTGCTGAAATGGTTCTTGAAAAAGCAAAGCGCTTGGTTGAATGTGGCCGTGATGTTGTTATTCTGCTTGACTCATTGACGCGTCTTGCGCGAGCTTATAATACCTTGGCTCCATCATCTGGTAAGGTTCTTACCGGTGGTATTGATGCAGGGGCCTTGCAACGTCCAAAACGTTTCTTTGGTGCTGCTCGTAACGTCGAAGAAGGTGGATCGCTAACAATCTTGGCAACCGCTTTGATTGAGACCGGTTCTCGTATGGATGAGGTTATTTTCGAAGAATTTAAAGGTACGGGCAACATGGAAATACACATGACCCGTAAATTAACAAATCGTCGTGTATATCCAGCATTCGATTTACAGTCATCAGGTACGCGTCGCGAAGAGCTTATGATGTCTGAAGATGCGGTCAAAAACATGTGGGTATTGCAGAAGTTTATGTCTACAATGAATACCATCGAAGGTATGGATTTCTTGATCGATAAAATGCGTAAAACCAAAACGAACAACGAGTTTTGGGATTTAATGTTCAAGAAAAAAATCGATAAAGATATTAAGTAATAAATACAATCAGCCGCCGAACAAGGCGGCTGATTTTTTTAAGGTTTGAACTATGTTGATTCTTGGAATCGAAACATCGTGCGATGAAACAGGTGTTGCCGTTTACGATACTTGCCATAAAAAGATAAATTCTCATGAACTTTTTTCACAAATCAAAGAACATGAATTATATGGTGGTGTGGTACCAGAAATTGCATCGCGTTCCCAACTTGAAAAAATTCATCCTATGATTTCTCTCGCTCTTGCTCGTGCCGGTATAAATATCGATGCTATTGATGCTGTTGCCGTAACATCATCCCCTGGCCTTGCCGGCTCTCTCTTTGTGGGCTTGTGTTATGCCAAAGGGATTGCTTGGGCATTGAACAAAAAACTAATAGGCGTTAATCACCTTGAAGGGCATATATATTCTTCGTTTTTAAGCCCAGAAGGTTCTTTTGTTGATGTGCCGTTTCCTCACATTTGTTTGTCCGTTTCTGGTGGGCACACGGGCATGTATTTAGTTGAAGATTTTGGGGTCTATCACCAAATAGGCCATACCATTGATGATGCCGCTGGCGAAGCATTTGATAAAATCGCAAAAATACTTGGGTTTAGCTATCCTGGTGGTCCCATGATTGAACGTTTTGCTTGCGCTGGAGGTTTTATCGATTACTTTAAATATCCGCGAACAAAAACGCTTAATGATGAAATCTTTTTTAGTTTTTCCGGTTTAAAGACGGCCGTTTTGTACGACCTTGTTAAGCGTGGTGCATACGATTTTAAATTGGGCTCTATTGAGTCGGCCATGACGCTTGAATTGCAGCAACAAGTAGCAAGTTCATTGCTTGTTTGTATTGCCGATATTTTTGAAAAGAATATTCGATGCGCCCTCAAAAAATATCCCCAAGCCCAGGCAATAACATTTACCGGTGGTGTTGCTTGTAATAAGTATTTGCGTAGCCGGCTTGAGTCATATTGTCATCGAGCGCATAAGAAATTTATGGCCGCGCCAATGAATTTTTGTGGCGATAATGGGGCAATGATTGCTTTTGTCGGTGCGTTTAAGGCGGAGCAAAATTTGTTCGATGATTTCTTTCTTGATATTCAACCGTAACGTTAATGAGCCAGGGTTAATTTGACTTTCGCTGATGGATTCTTAACCTCTCCACGCACTACCTCGTGAAACATCATAGCATCTAAAGATGTTAATAATGATTTTGCGGCGGCGCGATCGGTGGGCTTATTTTTGACGTCCTTTTTAAGAACAATCTTTGGTAATTTGATAAAGTTGTTTGGCAAATTAAGGTTCCAGGTTTCAAGATGATCTACGTATTTTGGGTCAACAAGCACGATTATTGCATTTTCTGGGATAATAAATTGTTTGTTACCTAAGTTTTTTTCGCGTTGTACCCACATGCCGCCAAAAGGGCCTCTTTTTTTGAAGGTATAACATTTATAGCTTTTATCGGCAAAAAGGCGCAGGTCTTTTACGGTGTTGTGCTGATCAAAATCTTTTTTGATGGTTTTAGCGATAACGAGCCTATATTTTTCAATTTGGTCTTCATCAACAGGGATTGAGAAAAAACCATCATCATCGCTTATTGTTTCTTTACCCTCAAAGCAAATGCGAAATTTGGGAAATTTTTCGTTATACGGTTCCTGGGTAAAGGCAAAACAGCCTTTTACCATAAGCGGACTCGCGCCGTGATTTGGCTTGAAAGATCTTTTTGCATGTGATGGACGTTTTTTGGGTTGTGGTTGTTTTTGGTAAGAAGGATTTTGCGCTGGATTTTGCAAAAACTTAAGCGGGGTGAATGCATTGCTTGGCGTAAATATTACAAACAGGCATCCTATAAACAATTTCAGTGAAGTTGAGCGACTCATCGGTCTCTCCTATTTTTATCTAAACATGTGATTTCTCTTTTCATATATGCTATCTTAATCTTACGATTTAATAAATCTTTTGTTTACTATAGACGATATAATGGAGTCCTTTCAATGGTTGGGGAAAAAAAACTACGCGAGCTTTTTAACAAGGCATTACGGGAAGGATGGACACCAAAACAACTGGCGTTATCGGTTGCTGTGGGTATGTATGTTGCCTTTTCGCCATTCCCTCTTTTTCATACCGTTTTAATGCTTGGGTTGAAATGGCTTTTACGTTTGAATTTTCCGGTCCTTTTTATTGCCGCATCGGTCAATAATCCCTGGACAATGGTTCCATTATACTCATTGGATTATGGTTTTGGTTATTGGGTAGTTCATCATCTTTTTGGGTTGTCACCATTGTGGAATCTTTCATTAGAAAAAATTTTTGGATCGGGCTCTATTTGTGTTTGGTCTTTTTTTGTTGGTGGCAATATTCTAGGAGTGGTTGCCGCTGGAATAAGTTATCCATTGTTTCGTGCTCTTTTTGGACGTATTCTTGCCGCTAAGCATGATGAGACTGATCTTGTGGTGCCGGCACATCGAGAGCCTGAAATGGTTGTTATTGGAACGGTTGTTCAGAACCAAGATGCGAGGTCGTTATGATGGTTATAGCGTCGAATAAAAAAGCGTTTCATGATTATGACATTATAGAAACTATTGAAGCTGGACTTGTTTTGACGGGCGACGAAGTTAAGTCAATTCGCAAGCGCCAGGTATCTATTAATGATGCCTTTGCCGTTATGCATAATAATGAGTTATCGTTGGTTAACTGCCACATTGCGCCATATTCTCACGCGTATACCAAAAGTGAAAGCCAAACACGGCGTTCACGTAAATTACTTTTACACAAAAAAGAACTTGATCGTTTGATTGGCGATATATCGCGCAAAGGGATAACCATTGTACCCCTCAAAATGTACTTTGGTGATCGTAGCTTTATAAAAATTGAACTTGGAATTGCAAAACATAAAAATAAAATCAATAAGAAAAAAGATCTGAAAGAGCGCGATATTCTTCGGGAGGTTGCTCGCGAGGTTAAAGTCCGCTTGCGTTAGGAGTGGGGATGGTTATTGGGGCTAAGTTATATCGCACAAAAACATGTGCAAATTCATTTGCATGGGCGCGTGAAAATATTGATTCGGCGCCAGATGGTTCAGTTTTCCTTGCCGATACATTAACTCATGCTTATGGGCGGCAGGGCAGAAATTGGGTTGTTTATCCAGGCCAACTCTTAATTACGCTTCTCTTAAAACCAAAATTATTTCACGGGTGTTGTCTTGATGATATTCCGGTGCGCTTGAACCAACTCAATATGGCGTTATCGGTTGGTATTGCCCAGGTGCTTGAGCAATATGGTGTTGGTATAAAATGGCCAAACGATTTTGTGGTAAACGACAAAAAGGTTGGCGGATTATTGGCCCATGTTGTGTGGCAAAATAATTGGCCGGCAGGGATTATTATTGGTCTTGGTATTAACGTTAATACACAAATTAAACCTGATGATGAGCTTTATGCAACGGCGACCAGCTTATCTATGACAATTGGTCACGATTTGGACATGCGTGCATTATACCGCGATCTTTTGGCCAGCCTTGATGCTGCCTATACTTTATGGGGAAGTGCCAAATTTGACGATGTTTATCGGCAGTGGAAGGCCCGGCAATTATATCTTGGTAAACGATTAACAATTCATCAAAAAAATGGCGTATTAATCAGTGGTACCATGTCCCAGGTTATGCCAAATGGCGATATGATGTTGCAGGTTGATGGGGCAGGAATTCAAATTATTCCTTTCTGCGTTGTGAGTGACGTAAAAACAAATTAGTTTGAATTTCAACCATGGAATTTGAACATGCGGTTTGATGCGGGTTTGTGATGCATATTTATTCCACGGGTTACGCAAAGCTCACCCGAGGCTAGTAACCTTGACCCCTCTGGGGTCTTTAATTGGGGACCCCAATTGTGAAGTCAACCAACCCATGAGCATTTTTTTGTTGATTATAGGCACCCCGTCGGGGTGCAGGTACTTAGCCCAGGGTAAGGGTTTTTTCCGCAACCCTGGGAACGTTATCCAAAACATATCCCAAGCCCCATCGGGGCGATACCTAACAATCCAAAAATGCCCTATACAAAAGCCAATTTCCCCTTTTTTTTAAAAACCCATGACTTAATCATTATGAGCATGATAATGTGATGCTCATAAAGTAAAAAAAATGTGGCGGCTCCCCAGCTCTAGCTGGGGAGCCGCCTTTTTTGTTAAGGGTATTTTTATCGTAGGAGAGGATGGAATGAAGAAGTTTACGAGTTTTTATTCGGCCATAATTTTTATGATTATTTCGGGGGCCGCGAGCGCCGCGAGTCTGGACGGCACGGCAAGTGTTAACTATCAAACGAGTCCGTATGTTTTTCGTGATGGCGATACGGCGCGCGGAATTGTATGTTTTGGCAAAGGATTTACCGTTGTGCCGAGCACAAATCATGGCTCAAATTTATTTTTAGACACGAATATTTCTATTTCTGGTGGGATTGATTTACGCGGCACCAGCACCATGACTTTGTTGCACGATGTCTGGCTTGATAGCGGCGTCACGTTTTCTGATAGCGGCCGAATTTATAGTTACGGCTCATCACTTATTATG
>CAZLQB010000007.1:11040-17764 GCA_964561585.1 uncultured Pseudomonadota bacterium | reverse complement strand
ACTTGCGAAGAAAATTACGCGAAACGAATGGTTCTTTCAAGGTTACTAAGACAAATCTTATGAAAATTGCCCTTAATGATGTTAATGGCATTGGCAACTTTAAAGAACAATTTAAAGACCAAGTAGGGCTTGTTTTTGCAACCAAAGACGTACCGTCGGTAGCCAAAAAGCTTTCTGAGTTTTCAAAAGCTCATGAATCTTTGAAAATACTGGCAGGATTCTTTGAATCTAAGATTTTAAGTTCACAGGAAATTGAAGTGCTTGCCGCTCTTCCTTCTCGTGAAGTGCTTCTGGCTCAAGTTGCTGGCACCATTAAGGCTCCGCTCACCGCGCTGGTAAGCACCCTTGATCAGGTTCTATGCAAACCACTGTATGCCATTAAGCAAATAGCGGAAAAGAAGCAGTAGCCGCCTTAAATTTTTATGCTATACTTTAGAAACGACCTGGGTTTTGGGGGTTTTCTGAAGTATCAATAAGTAGAAATGGTTAATATATCGGGTTTTGAAAAACAAACAGAGTTAAGTTGTTTTACAATAAGGGAGTTAATTCTATGTCAGCCACAGTAAAGATTGTCGACGAAATCAGCAAATTATCCGTAATGGAACTTGCGGAACTTGTTAAGGCTTTGGAAACAAAGTTTGGTGTTACCGCAGCAGCCCCTATGGCCGCTGTAGCCGCACCTGTAGCCGCCGGCGCAGCGCCAGTAGCTGAAGAAAAAAGTGAATACAAAGTCACTATGCAAGAAGCTGGTACCGACAAAATCAAAGTTATTAAAGCATTAAGAACAATCACAACGCTTTCTTTGGGTGCAGCAAAAGAAGCCGTTGAAGGTGTACCATTCGTTGTTGCTGAATCAGCAGCAAAAGAAGATGCCCAAAAAATGAAAAAGGCATTGGAAGAAGCCGGCGCTAAAGTCGAGCTTGCTTAATTCATTTTTTTTATAATGAAGTTTGAAAGGGATGCCGATTTAAGCACCAAGGCGTGTTTAAATCGGACTCCCATTTTGCTCTTTATGGGAATGAATAAATTAACATAATGCAGTCCAGGTAATTTTTGGTCATTTTTAGGGTAGGAGCGATTGAATGTCTCACATTGGAAGAGGTAAGGGAGTTATAAGGAAGTCGTTTAGTAAGATTAAAGAAGTTGTTTCACTGCCCAATCTTATTGAGGTTCAATCTAAGTCATTTAACAACTTCACGCAACTGGACTGCCTGCCTTCAGAGCGTAAGCACATTGGCTTGGAGAAAGTGTTTCGGGATACTTTTCCCATCAAGCACAATGAGCGCATCTCGCTGGAGTACGTCAGCTATGAATTGGGTGATTGGTCATGCATCTGTGGCCAAACAGTAGGTATTCAAAACCGCTACAAATGGCAATGTACATCATGCAAGAAAAGTGGTTTTAATAGCCTTAATGGAAGCATCTGCCCTGGTTGCAACAAAACGACTGCCTCATATACTCACTGTAAAAAATGTTTTTCACGCGTCACTATTAAAATCCAATCCCCGGTCGATGAATGTCGTTATAGCGGCAAAACATACGCTATGCCACTCAAGGTTAAATTACAATTGATCACCTGGGATATCGATCAAACAACATCAGCAAAGGTTATTCGCGACATTAAAGAACAGGATGTCTTTTTTTGCGACTTACCAACCATGGTTGACCTTTACGAAGACGCCGACAAATGCTTTAAATTAGGCAGTCAAGGTACCTTTGTTATCAACGGCGTTGACCGCGTTGTTGTTAGTCAAATCCACCGCGCGCCGGGCGTTATTTTCACGCTCAGCAAAAAAACAAAGGACTTCCGCGGACAACCGTATCATATAGCTCGAATCATTCCAAGCAGAGGCTCATGGCTCGACTTTGAATTTGATCATAATGACCTCCTCTATGTTCGAATAGACAAAAAAAAGAAATTACTTGTTACAACCTTTTTGCAAGCACTTGGCGTTGAAAAAAGATCTATTCTTTCGCTTTTTTACGACTTTGAAACAATCGACGTTAAAGGCGATAAATTTCTCAAGAAAGTTGATGCAAACCTCATCGGCCAGCGCTTAGAAGCCGGGGCTCTTCCTAAAGACATTGAAGATCAGTTCACCGTTGGACAAAGATTTGTCAAAGCAACAATCGACAAATTAGCCAAGGCGGGCATTTCGTCTTTATTTGTCAGAAAACCTGTTCTTATCAATAAGGTTCTTGCTGAAGATATTATTGACAAAGAAACTGGCGAAGTTCTTGCTTCACAAGGAACCGTGATAACCGAAGATATAATTGATAACATGCTCAATCGATGCAAATCGTTTAGGGTTATCCAGTCTTCAGGTTATGCCTTCCAACCATCGCTCGCTCTAACATTTGCACAAGATCACGTCTCTAAATACGAAGACGCACTTAAAGAACTTTATGGGAAATTGAAGCCCGGGGACATTCCAACGCTATCTGCTATGGAAGAATATGTACAAAACCTCTTCTTCAACCCACGTTTTTACGACCTAACAATTGTTGGACGTATTCGTAGCAATCGCAAGCTTGGTCTTAATATTAGCCAAGCGGTTACCCACCTAACCAAAGAAGACATCATCGCAACGCTCAGATACCTTATCGTGTTAAAAGAACGCGGCGAGGGCGAACTTGATGATATCGACCACCTCGGTAACCGCGCAGTGCGACTCGTTGGCGAGTTATTGCAAAGTCAGCTATATGTTGGTTTTGCACGACTTGAACGTATCGTAAAAGAACGTTTTCGCTTACAAGAAAACTATGTGGCGCTTATGCCATATGACTTCCTAAATGTTAAGCCCCTAGCTGCCGTATTGCGTGAATTCTTTGGAACTGGACAACTTTCTCAATTTATGGACCAAACGAACCCTCTAGCAGAAATGGCGCATAAGCGTCGTCTTTCTGCGCTTGGGCCTGGTGGTATTACTCGTGAACGAGCAACATTTGAAGTTCGTGACGTCCACACATCACACTATGGCAGAATTTGCCCTATCGAAACACCTGAAGGTCAAAATATTGGCTTGATATCATCGCTTTCAACATATGCAAAAGTCAACGAACTTGGCTTCATTGAAACACCGTATCGACCAGTTAAAAAGGGTATTGTCCAAGACGAAATCCGTTATTTTGATGCCTTCCAAGAAACGGGTGAAACCATTGCTCAATCAACAGTACCACTAGATAAAAACAATAAGATTTCCGATGAAAAAGTTCTTGCCCGCAGAAACGGAAATATTTTGCTCGTTGATTCTCAAGAAATATCATGTATCGATGCCTCTCCACGACAGCTATTCTCGGTACCAACAAGCTTGATCCCATTCCTTGAAAACGACGATGCTAACCGAGCCTTAATGGGTTCGAACATGCAACGACAATCAGTACCCCTTATCAGATGTCAGGCCCCAATGGTCGGGACAGGAATGGAACTCGAAGTCGGTTCTCTCGAGGGCGCAATCATTCGAGCAAAAGATACCGGAACGGTTGAATACGTTTCGAGTGAAAAAATAATCATTTGTATCGAAAACATTAGTGACACAAATAGCGCTTGGTTTGCAAAGCCAATTGAAATTTATCCGCTCAAGAAATTCGGTCGCTCAAGCCACAACACATGGATTCACTACAACCCAATCGTTAAAGTTGGGGATAAAATTAAAAAAGGCGACATTCTTGCAGACGGTGCGGCAACAAGAAATGGCGAACTTGCCCTTGGCAACGACATATTAGTTGCATTTATGCCATGGCAAGGCTACAACTTTGAAGATGCAATTGTCATGAGCAAGCGCTTGGTTGCTGATGACGTATACACTTCGGTCCACGTAGAAGAATTTATTGTTGAAGCCAGAGAAACAAAACTTGGTGCAGAAGAAATAACACGAGACATCCCAAACGTTTCAGAAAAAGATCTTTCGGCTCTTGACGAGGATGGTGTTGTAAAAGTAGGAACACGCGTCAAGCCTGGGGATATTTTAACTGGTAAAGTTACCCTTAAGGGTGACATTCAAGTCTCCCCTGAAGAAAAACTACTTCGCGCAATATTTGGTGAAAAATCACGAGAAGTTCGTGATACATCCCTGCGCGTCCCGCCAGGAGTTGAGGGCACTGTTGTTGATGTAAAAATCTTCTAGCGTAGCGGTATTCGAAAAGATAAGCGATATAAAGAATTTGTTGCAAAAGAAACAACAACAATTGAAGAAACTCACACATTCCATCTTTCAATTCTTCGTCGCGGTATCAAAGAAAAGGTTCTTGCATTACTTGAACAAAGTAAAGTTAAGGGCAAATTCGATAACGAAGATCTTGAAAAAATGCTCGACATTACGACAAAAAGCAAAGACATTGATGCCCAACTTGCTCACTATAAAGAAGTTTATACAAATCAGATCCACGTTCTTGCCGCACTCAAAGAAGACCGCATAAATCAATTGCGCAAGGGTGACGAGTTGCCTTCTGGTGTTATTAAAATGATAAAGGTGTATGTTGCCAATAAACGCCGTGTTTCTGTTGGTGATAAAGTCGCCGGCCGCCATGGTAATAAGGGTGTCGTATCTCGAATCGTTAATATCGAAGATATGCCTTATTTAGAAAATGGCACCGCCGTTGACGTCGTACTGAACCCACTTGGTGTTCCAGGTCGTATGAACCTTGGACAAATTCTCGAAACCATGCTTGGCATGGCTGGTGGCGAAATGGGCCGTCAATTTGCAGAAAAAATCGTTAATGCCAGTTATGCTGATGTCAAAACAAAACTCATTGAAATTTATAGCAAAGAATTAGTCGAAGAACTTGAAAAAACATACGGCAAAACCGATGTTCTTGAACTAGCAAGACAAACCGCGACACACGGTGTTTCAATTAAAACACCTATCTTTGCGGGTGCTGACTATGCCAAAGAAATTCAGCCGCTTCTTGAAGACTTGAAACTTCCAAAAGATGGAACATACAAGTTGTTTGATGGAAGATCAGGTGAAGCATTTGATCAGCCGGTAACCGTTGGACGCATTTATATGATGAAGCTTAATCACTTAGCAGACGACAAGCTTCATGCTCGATCAGTTGGTCCATACTCACTCATTACGCAACAACCCTTGGGTGGTAAAGCTCAATTTGGTGGTCAGCGTTTGGGTGAAATGGAAGTTTGGGCGCTCTATGCATATGGTGCAGCATATACATTACAAGAAATGCTTACACTAAAATCAGATGACGTCAACGGACGTATTAAAGCATACGAAGCCATTGTTCGTGGGGATGAAGTTCCAGAAGCCGGCGTGCCTGAATCATTCAACGTATTGGTGAAGGAACTTCAAAGTTTAGGGTTAGAGGTAGATCTGCTAAAGACCAGTAAGGAGCAGTTCGGTGAATAATAGAATGCTTGAAAGATTCCGAGAATACATTCATTCAACACAGTTTAATGCAATACGTGTAGGAATTGCTTCGCCAGACAAAATTCGGTCTCTCTCGTATGGTGAAGTAAAGAAAATAGAAACAATCAACTATCGCACGCTCAAACCAGAGCGCGACGGATTATTCTGCGCCCGCATTTTCGGCCCGGTAAAAAACTGGGAGTGTAATTGCGGTAAATACAAGCGCATGAAACATCGTGGCGTTACCTGTGAAAAGTGCGGCGTTGAAGTTATACAGGCCCGCGTTCGTCGCGAGCGCATGGGGCATATCAATCTGGTCTCACCAGTTTGTCACATCTGGTTTTTAAAGGGAATCCCAAGTTACTTGAGTTTAATAACCGGCATGACCGTACGAGACCTTGAGCGAGTCATTTACTTTGATAGCTATATTGTTATCAATCAAGGCAGCTCACCTTATGCTACAAAAACACTCTTAAGTAGCCAAGACTATGAGGATTATCTTCACTCACATGAAGATGACATTACCTTTAAGGCTGAGATGGGCGCTGAAGCCATCCGCATGCTTTTATCGCTTATAGACCTTAGCTTTGAAGCACGTAAACTGCAAAATGAGTATGAACAAACAGCATCAGTTTCGGTTAAGCATCGCTTAGCCAAACGCTATAAAGTAATTTCAGGCCTTGCTCAGGCAAATATTCGTCCAGAGTGGGTAATAATGGAAGTACTTCCAGTATTGCCGCCAGGGCTTCGCCCACTAGTCCCTCTCGAGGGCGGACGATTTGCGAGCTCAGATCTAAATGATCTGTACCGCAGGGTCCTAAACCGAAACATTCGACTTAAGCGTCTTATTGAGCTTGAAGCCCCCGATGTTATTATCAAAAACGAAAAGCGTATGCTCCAAGAAGCCGTCGACGCCTTGATTGATAACGGAAGACGTGGACAACCGGTTCGCGGTTCAAATCGTCGCCCACTAAAATCATTGAGCGAGATGCTTCGCGGTAAGCAAGGCCGGTTCAGACAAAACTTACTCGGTAAGCGCGTTGACTATTCTGGTCGTTCGGTTATCGTCGTTGATCCAGAATTAAAGATGTCTCAATGTGGTTTACCGAAGTTGATGGCTCTTGAATTGTTCAAGCCATATGTCTACATTGAACTACAAACTCGTGAGCACGCAATCAACCTCCGTGTTGCTAAACGAATGGTCGAAGAAATGACGCCAGAAGTTTGGGAAGCTCTTGAGGCCGTTGTATTCGAAAGACCAGTGCTCCTGAATCGTGCACCAACGCTTCATCGTCTTGGTATTCAGGCTTTTTACCCGATTCTCGTCGAAGGTAAGGCAATCAAGATTCACCCATTGGTTT